>NZ_JBEXPJ010000006.1:0-118929 GCF_040611995.1 Lentzea sp. NPDC006480 | reverse complement strand
ACGAGAACGGCCCCGCTGGTGAATTCCAGCGGGGCCGTTCTCGTTGACGTGGAGTGTTTCAGTCGTCGTCGCCGATCGTCTTCGGCGCCGCCTTCTTCGGCTTGCCGAGCAGGTCGTCGATCGAGCCGGTGATGCGCATCTTCGCCTTGTGCTCCTTGTCGCCGCCCTGCTGACCGCCACCGCCCATGGCGCCCATGCCGCCCATCATGCCGCCGCCCATCGCGCCGGCACCGCCTCCCGCGGCCCCAGGGCGTCCGCCAGCGGCCCCGGCGGCCGGAGCGGCCCCAGCACCCTTCTCCTGGGCCGGAGGCTGCTCAGAGACGCCCGTGGCGCCTCCGAACTGCATCGGCTGCGAGTGCGCGGCAGCAGCGGCGGGAGCACCGACCGAACCGACGCCACCGCCCACGCCACCGCCACCACCGCCGGTCGACGGGGTCGCGCCGCCGCCCTTGCTCGCGGTGGACGTGTTGGTGTCAGCGGGCTTGCCCGGTTCCGGCACCGGCGTCGCGGGCTTGGCCGGCGCCGTGTAGGTCCAGTCCTTGTCCGGGTACTTGTGCTCCATCCGCACTTCGCCGAACTGCCCGGCCTCACCGGAAACCCCGTCGCACAGCTTGAGAAACGCCTCCAGCACCTGCCGCGCGGAGTCGTGCAGCTCGCGCACCGGCTCCTTGAGCTCCTCGATGTGCTTGATCGCGCGCTGGTCGCCCTCCAGGGGCAGCGCCGCCGTGCCGGACACCGAGTCGGCGGCGTCGGCGAGCACGTGCGCCATGTCCTGCACGATGTCGCGCACTCCGTCGGCGGTCTCCTCCAGCGCGTCCGCCATGGCGTTCATCGCGTCGGACATGTCGCCGCCCGCGAGCCCGACCTTGCGCATGTGGTCGAGGAACGCGTCGGCGTCCTGACCCTGCCAGCGCGCGTCGACGCCGCCGAGCGGTGCCGCGATGTGCTTGTTGACCGCCTCGGAGACCTTCGCCGCCTTGCGCCAGCGTTCGGCTTCCTCGCGCAGGTCGTTCCAGTCGCCCACCAGCGGGTCGAAGAAGTCGTGCACGAGGTCGACGACACCGAGCTTGTTGCTCACCCGCGAGAGGTAGTCGAGCTCGGGTCCGACCTCGGCCGCGATCTGCCTGCCGTTCTTGGTCACCACAGCTCCCCCTACCGCCGATCGACCTTCTTGATGTGCTGCAGGGCCTCGTCCTCGGACTGCCCGTGCTGCTTCGCCACGGCGTGCAGCCCCTTCGCCGCCGCGTCGAGCGTGTCGCAGGCGCGGGCGAGCTGGGAGTTGAGCAGCTCGGCCGCGCGCGCGTAGCCCTGGGCGCTGCCGAGCGTTCTGCCGATCTCGCCGAACGACTCGGGGCGCAGCGAGGAGGCCTTCATGACGTCCCGCACCCGCCTCAGATCGTCCGTCGTGCCGTCGATCCGGTCGGCGTACTGCTCCAACCACCCCGCGTCGACGGTTATCCGACCGGCCACAACTGTCCCCCTATGCGAATCCGGGTGCATTCCGTCCAAATACGACGGTGATGCACCCGGACCGGTTCCGCTACTCGTGCGCCTACTTCTGGGCTTGCTGCTGCGGGTCCTTGATCGAGCCCTTCTGAGCCGGGGTGATCGCGTCGAAGCTGCGGTTCGCCTCGTTCTTGTTGAGCTGCGGTCCCATCGGCAACAGGCTCAGGATCTGGTTCGGCGCCGGCGGGAAGTTGCCCTCCAGCCCCAGCGCCGCCGCGGTGCCGGCGTCCGGGATGCCGTAGCGGACACCACGTCCCGTGACGATCTGCACCGGACCCGTGCCGTAGTCGCCGAGGCTCTGGCTGGCCCGCACGACCGCCTGCTTGCCGGGCAGCATCAGGAACTGGTCGACGATCTCGCCGCCCGCACCGGCCGCGTTCAGCTCGACCGGGGTCATCTCCTTCGGGCCGGGCAGCTTGGAGCCGATCGTCACCGAGGTGTGCTCGGCCTTCGTCGGTTCCGTGTAGTTGTCGGCCTTCCAGCCCAGGCAGATCACCGTGTTGCCGGGGTTCGCCTCGAGCGTGGTCGGGATCTTCTGCGGGAACGAGTCGAGCGTCAGCGGGTTCTTCGGGTCCTTGTGGTCCGCGATGGCGTTCGGCGAGAGCTTGGTCGCCTGCTTGTTGTTCGAGTACGACCAGCGCAACAGGTCGTTGACGGTCTCGTCGACGGTCTGGAAACCGTCCTCCAGCGCCACCATGAACTCGGAGCCGGCGGCGCGCTCGACCTCGACGAGCTCACCGATGTTGACGTTCGCCTCGGTGACGTAGGTCGCCTTCTTGCCCTGGTTCGGGATGAGCGGCGCGCTCAGCGGGGCGACCTCGGGGATCGCGTTCAGCAACGCCGTGCTGATCGCACGCGGGGTCTTGCCCTTGAGCTTGAGGGCGTTGAGCGCCTTGTCGTTCTTCAGGTCCACCTCGGCGCGCACCGTCGACGACGAGATGTCCCGCAGGCTCTGCGGCTTCTTGTAGATCAGGTAGGCCTTCTTGGCCCCGGTGCGCTGCTGCACCAGCACGGCCTCGTCGCCCATCTCCGGGTTGCCGCCGCTCACGCCGGCGATCACGGAGGTCTTGATCTGGTTGTCCGCCGCCTTGTCCTCGCGGAAGTCGTCGAGGCTCAACGTGTCGCAGACGGACCACTGCGCGTCGATGCGGAGGTCCGGCTTCGGCAGCACGTCCGGCGCGTCCGGCAGACCGGTGAGCCGGCCGCGCGGCAAGGTGGCCAGGGTCGCCTCGCTGACCAGCTTCGGCTCGCCGCCCGCGACCTGGCTCTGCCCGCTGTTCGCGGTGCCACCCGGCGCGTCGCCACCACCGGCCTGCTGGTCGGGGTTGTTGCGCGAGTACCAGAGCAGGCGCGCCGACGCGAGGTTCGTCATCGGGATCAGGCGCTTGGTCGGCTGCGCGTCGACGACGTAGACCTGGCCTGTTTCCTTGCTGATGGCGATCTGCGTGTTGTCGTCCAGCCGCGGTGCCGGCTTGAACAGCCCGTACACCAGGAAGCCGAGCAGAGCGACGACGCCCAGGACCACGCCGACCGCTGTCGCGCGCGAGTGGTTGCGCATGGGGTCATGCAGCATCACTGCGTCTCTGCGGACCAGGGCGGACTGCATCCGCCGCAGGACGAATTGGTAGGCCTGGACCTGTGACTTGGTGGTGGGTGTTGATGCCATTCTCGGCTCGCTGCTCTCCCAGTCGCGGTACGGTTCGGCAGGATAGCCGGACGCAGGTTGCTCCGTGGGCCGGTTCGCCAAGCCCACCGACCATCGAGGGGAAAGAGACCACAACGGATGTCCGTGACCACTCCACATCCGCCCCGGCCGAACCCGGGGATGGCGCGGCCGCAGGGACCCGGAGGTCCTGGCCAGCAGGCACCTGTGCCTCCACGTCCTGTCGGGCGTGTCCGGCGCAGAGCTGCCGGAGTCAGCCTCGGCTCCTTGCCCGTCTCGAACGTAGTCACGATCGAGATCGGTCTCGCCATCGCACTCCTCGTGCTCACCCTCATGGGCGTGAAAACCCCGGCCGGCGCGCTCAACGTCGTGTCGGTGTCGATCGCCGGCGGTGTGCTGTTGATCGCACTGATCCTGGCGTTCACCCGATCGCGTGGTCGTTGGCTGACGCAGTGGATCGGCGTCCGGCTGCGCTACAACTTCCGTTCGCACAGCCGGACCGCGAAGCGCGTCGAGCCGCAGGAGTCCAAGCCGGGTGACGACGAGATGCAGGTGCTCGGCCCGGAGGACCCGCGCGTCGCGTTGCTGCGCCTGGCGATCCCGGACCTGGTGATCGCGAAGGGCGTCGACCACGAACGCCGCCCGCTCGCGCTGTCGTGGCACGACGGCGTGTGGACCGCGGTGCTGCTGGTCGACCCGACCCCGCCGCTGATCACCCCGGTCGGCTCCGCGCCGTCCCTCCCGCTTGGCGCGCTGGCGCCGTGCCTGGAGGACCGCGGTGTCGTGCTGGACGCGATCACCGTGATCTGGCACTGCTACCCCGGCAGCGCGGCACTTCCGCCGAACTCGCCGGCGATCAGCTCGTACATGGAAGTGCTCGGCTCGATGCCCGCGGCCGCCCGGCGCACGACGTGGATCACGGTGCGGCTCGACCCGCGCCGCTGCGGCGAGGCGATCCGGGAGCGCGGCGGCGGCGTCGTCGGCGCGCACCGCGCGTTGATCGGCGCGTTGTCCCGTGTCCGCAACGCTTTGGAGTCCGCCGGCGTCACGATCCGCCCCCTCGACTCGGACGAGCTGCTGCGCGCCGCGATCTCGTCGGCCGAGCTGACCGCCGCCGTCGGCAACACGAACCCGGTGTCGTTGCGGGAGAAGTGGGCGGGCGTCACCGCGGGTGGCGTCGGTCACGCGAGCTACGCGATCACCGGCTGGCCGTCGAAGGGCTTGAAGGGCAACCTGAACGCGCTCACGGGCGTGCGCGCGCTGTCCTCGACTCTGGCGATGTCGATCTCACCGTCCCGCGAGGACGGTCAGGTCTCCTTGCGCGGCCTGGTGCGGGTGAGCGCCCGCACGCCGAGCGAGCTGGACCGCGCGGAGGACCAGTTGTCGAAGCTGAGCGACAAGCTCGACATCACGCTGACCCCGTTGCGGGGCATGCAGCTCGCCGGCCTCGCCGCGACGCTGCCGCTGGGAGGTGTGGCATGAGCTCGTCCCGTCTGCTCGACTCGCGCGGCCGCGGCGCGGTGGCACCGGAGTTCCTGGTGTCGCCGAACATGCTCGACGTGGTCAGCCCGAGCGGCGACCGCGGCGGCATGATGCTCGGCCAGGGCGTCAACGGCGAACCGCTCTCGGTCTCCGTGCTGCGCCCCACCCCGACCCGCATGGTGTGCGTCGGCGGCCTGTACCTGGCCCGCCAGATCGCGCTGCGGGCCATGGCCACCGGCGCGTGGATCATCATCGCCACCGGCCGCCCGCAGGCCTGGCAGCCGGTCGTGCGCGCGGCCGGCCAGGGCCCGGACGGCCGCCCGTCCCAACTGGTGCAGCTGCGCCGCCTGTCCCCGGCGGACCTCCCCAGGCCGACCGAGGACATGCCGCTGCTCGTCATCCACGACGGCGGCCACGTCCCGCAGGAGCTGTTCCCGCCCCGCGCACCGTGGCAGACCACGATGTACGTGCTGCCGTACCTGCACCCGCAGGCCTCGTCGACGGCGAACAACGCGGACCTCGTGCTGCTGCAGCGCCTCCCGATGGGCCAGGCGCAGCTGGCCGGTCAGATGTGGCGCCTGCGCCCGCAGATGTTCCAGCAGCTGACCCAGCTGAAGGACGACCAGGTCATCGCGATGGGCCAGGACATGTGGGCGCACCTGCGCCTGTACACCACGCCGATCGAGCAGCAGATCCTCGGAGCAGTCCGCAGAGGCGATTGAGACGCTCCAGCAATTAGACGAAACTTGCGCCCCGGACGGTGAACCGTTCGGGGCGCAATTGTTTTGTCCATAGCTCAGCGGCACCAACTAATTCACAGGCCTCGCAAATCTGTTGATTCGCCATTCGAAGGTAATTCCGTGGACCTTCTTGTGCGTAATCCGTCTGCGCCACTAAGAAAACTCTCACCTGCACAACCCTGCGACGAGGGAGCACGCTGCTATGGGAGAATCGTGGGCCAGACGAGCGGCCGGGATCGGACTGGTGGCGAGCACCGCGCTCGTCCTGTCGTCCGTCTCCGCCACCGCTGCGCCCGAGGGGGAGATTCGCAACCTCGGTGCGTCCAATGCGGTCAAGGACAACTACATCGTCGTGCTGAAGGACGTCAGCACGAGCAGCGTGGAGAACCTCAGCGCGAAGTACGGCGCCAAGGTGCAGCACACGTACAAGTCCGCTTTGCGCGGTTTCTCGGCGCAGATGTCCGAAACCCAGGCCAAGCGCCTCGCCGCTGACCCGTCCGTCGCCCACGTCGAGCAGGACGGCGAGGTGAGGATCTCCGACACGCAGACCCCGACCCCGTCCTGGGGCCTGGACCGCATCGACCAGCGCGCGCTCCCGCTGGACAACAGCTACACCTACCCGAACCGCGGCGCAGGCGTCACCGCCTACATCATCGACACGGGCATCCGCCTCACCCACACCGACTTCGGCGGCCGCGCCGTCTCCGGCACCGACACCGTCGACAACGACAACGACGCCACCGACTGCAACGGCCACGGAACCCACGTCGCGGGCACCATCGGCGGCCAGAAGTACGGCGTGGCCAAGGACGTCAAACTCGTCGCCGTCCGAGTCCTCAACTGCTCAGGCTCCGGCACCTTCGCAGGCGTGATCGCGGGCATCGACTGGGTCACCGCAGACGTCCAGAACAACCCGTCCCACAAGCCCGCAGTGGCCAACATGTCCCTCGGCGGCGGCGCCAACGACACCGTCGACCAAGCCGTCCAGCGCTCCATCGCCGCAGGCGTCACCTACGGCCTCGCAGCCGGCAACGACAACGGCGGCAACGCCTGCAACACCTCCCCGGCCCGCACCCCCGAGGCGATCACCGTCGGCTCAACCGACCGCACCGACGCCCGCTCCTCGTTCTCGAACCTGGGCACCTGCCTGGACATCTTCGCCCCGGGCCGCGACATCACGAGCGCCTGGCTGACTGACGACAACGCCACCAACACCATCAGCGGCACCTCAATGGCCACCCCGCACGTGGTGGGCGCCGCCGCCGTCTTCCTGGGCTCGTCCCCCACGGCAACCCCGCAACAGGTCCGCGACGCCCTGGTGGAAAACGCCACCTCTGACGTGGTCACCAGCCCGGGCACCGGCTCCCCGAACAAACTCCTGCACATCACCGGCACCGCCCCCGGCAACCCCCCGGGCCAGTGCCCCGCGGTCACCAACGACACCGACACGGCCATCCCGGACGCAGGCGCGATCACCAGCTCCATCACGATCGCCGACTGCAACGGCAAGGCCAGCGCCACCGGCACCGTCAAGGTGGCCATCAAGCACACCTACCGAGGCGACCTGGAACTTGCCCTGATCGCCCCCTCAGGCGCCGTGAAGATCCTGAAGGTCTCGAACGGCAGCGACAGCGCTGACGACATCAACGCCACCTACAACGTGAACGTGGCTACCGAGGACGCCAACGGCACCTGGCAACTCCGAGTCCGCGACCTCTACCGCCAGGACACGGGCACCATCGACTCCTGGACGCTCGACATCTGAGCCAAACCCGCACCACCCCTCGGAGCCCCCGGTCCCCCCGCCGGGGGCTCCTCCCTTTCCACAGCAACAACAAGCCCGCACGCCGAGCTCAACTGGAAAGCGTCCGAACTCTCCGAGTAACCCCGGCCCGAGCCCCCAACTCGTCATCCCCAGGAAAATCCACCCGCACCAAACACAACCCATGAGCCGGAGCCACAGTCACCCCAGACGCCCGCCCACTCAACGCCAACAGCGACGAAGGCCACTCAACGGCCTTCCGCCCCTCCCCAACAGCCAGCAACGCCCCGATCAGCGACCGAACCATCGAGTGGCAGAACGCATCAGCAGACACAAACGCCGTGATCACACCATCCGAAGCAGCCCGCACCAGCTCCAGCCGCTGCAACTCCCGAATCGTGGTCGCACCCTCACGCCGCTTGCAAAACGCACAAAAGTCGTGCTCCCCCAGCAACAACCCGGCAGCCACGTTCATAGCGCCAACGTCCAGCGGACGAGGCCAGCTCAACGTGTCCAACCGCCGCAACGGATGCGCCCCGAAAGCAGCATCCGAAACCCGGTACTCGTAATGCCGCCGCAGCGCGGAAAACCGAGCGTCGAACGCTCCAGGCACCACGCGGGCAGCAAAGACCCGAACATCCGCGGGCAAAGCCCGCGCGAGCCGCTTCGGAAGCCCGTCGACATCCACGTCAGCAGGCAGATCAGCGTGAGCGACCTGACCGGAGGCGTGCACCCCGGCATCGGTCCGCCCAGCCACGGTCAGCACGACGTCCTCGCGCAACACCATCGACAGCGTGTCCTCGAGAACGCCACAAACAGTGCGGCGAGAAGGCTGACGAGCCCACCCGGAGAACTCGGTCCCGTCGTACCCGAGATCAAACCGCACACGAACGAGCCCGCCGCCCCCAGCAAGGGGAGCGACGGGCTCGTCAGCGGTCAATCCGCTCAGGACTTGTCCTTCTCGGACTCGTCCTTCGCCTCTTCAGCCTCGACGGCCTCAGCGGTCGGCTCGCCGTCAACCTCGACGGCGGTGTCCTCTGCGGCGGTCTCGTCAGCGTCGGCCTCGACGACAGCGGCCTCAGCCGGCTTCTCGTCCTTGGCGAACTTGGTCTTGCGCGCAGCCTCGGCCTCGGTGGAGACGAGCTTCTGCTGCACCAGCTCGATGATGGCCATGGGGGCGTTGTCGCCCTTGCGCGCCAGCGTCTTGGTGATGCGGGTGTAGCCACCGGAACGGTCGCTGAAGAACGGACCGATCTCGGCGATCAGCTTGTGCACGACGTCCTTGTCGCGGATCACCTTCATGATCTCGCGACGGTTGTGCAGGTCGCCGGCCTTGGCCTTGGAGATGATCTTCTCGGCGTACGGACGCAGCCGCTTCGCCTTCGCCTCAGTGGTCTTGATCCGGCCGTGCTGGAACAGCGCCGTCGCCAGGTTGGCGAGCAGCAGCCGCTCGTGCGCCGGAGACCCACCGAGCCGGGGGCCCTTGGTAGGGGTGGGCATCGCTTGCTCCTGTAGTAACTAAAAGAGATCCTCTAGCTCTGAATCAGAGCGTCAGAGCTGCTCGGTCTCCGCGTAGTCCTGACCGTCGTCGTGCGGGTCCAGACCGGCACCGGCACCCCAACCCGTGTCACCGGGGTGGTAGTCGGCAGCAGCCGCGGACGGGTCGAATCCAGGAGGCGAGTCCTTCAGGGCGAGGCCGAGGCCGACGAGCTTCATCTTGACCTCGTCGATCGACTTCGCACCGAAGTTGCGGATGTCCAGCAGGTCCGCCTCGCTGCGCGACACGAGCTCACCGACGGTGTGGATGCCTTCCCGCTTCAAGCAGTTGTAGGAACGGACCGTGAGGTCCAGATCCTCAATAGGCATCGCGAACGCGGCGATGGTGTCGGCCTCGGCCGGCGACGGGCCGATCTCGATGCCCTCGGCGTCGATGTTCAGCTCGCGAGCGAGGCCGAACAGCTCAACCAGGGTCTTACCGGCGGAGGCAACTGCATCCCTCGGGGTGATCGAGGGCTTGCTCTCCACATCGAGAATCAGCTTGTCGAAGTCCGTCCGCTGCTCGACACGAGTCGCCTCGACCTTGTACGTCACCTTGAGAACCGGCGAGTAGATCGAGTCGACGGGGATGCGGCCGATCTCGGCACCCGCCTGCTTGTTCTGGACAGCAGGGACGTAGCCGCGACCGCGCTCGACGACGAGCTCGATCTCCAGCTTCCCCTTGCCGTTCAGGGTCGCGATGTGCAGGTCGGGGTTGTGCACGGTGACACCGGCCGGAGGCACGATGTCGCCCGCGGTCACCACACCGGGGCCCTGCTTGCGCAGGTACATGGTCACCGGCTCGTCCTCTTCGGACGAGACGACGAGCTCCTTGAGGTTCAGGATGACGTCGGTGACGTCCTCCTTCACCCCGGGAACCGTGGTGAACTCGTGCAGCACGCCGTCGATGCGGATGCTCGTGACAGCAGCACCGGGGATCGACGAGAGCAGCGTGCGGCGGATCGAGTTGCCGAGCGTGTAACCGAAGCCCGGCTCCAGCGGTTCGATGACGAACCGGGAACGGGTCTCGGAGACCGCTTCCTCGGCGAGCGAGGGGCGCTGGGAAATCAGCACTGGATTCAACCTTTCGACAACGACGCCCGCTATTTGACGCCGTCAACAACAGCCAGTCGCGGAGACCGGCATACGCACTCGGCACACCCTTCGCGCCGATGCGGGACCCGACCCGAGCCACCGTCCACAAGAGACAGTGGCTCGGAGAGGATCACTTCGAGTAGAGCTCGACGATGAGCTGCTCGGTGACAGGCGTGTCGATCTGCGCGCGCTCGGGCAGCTGGTGCACGAGGATGCGCAGGTTCGAGGCGACGACCTGCAGCCAAGCGGGAATCGGGCGGTCACCGAAGGACGCGCGAGCAGCCTCGAAGGGCAGCGTCGGCATGGACTTCGGCTTCACGTCGATGATGTCGAACTTCGACACCTGGTAGCTCGGGATGTTCACCTTGTGGCCGTTGACCAGAAAGTGCCCGTGGCTGACCAGCTGGCGAGCCTGGCGACGCGTGCGGGCGAGGCCCGCGCGGTACACCACGTTGTCGAGGCGGGCCTCGAGGATCTGGAGCAGGTTCTCACCGGTCTTGCCCGGACGACGAACCGCTTCCTTGTAGTAGCGGACGAACTGCTTCTCGAGAACGCCGTAGGTGTAGCGAGCCTTCTGCTTCTCCTGGAGCTGCAGCAGGTACTCGGACTCCTTGACCCGGCCACGGCCGTGCTGGCCGGGCGGGTACGGACGGCGCTCGAACGCCTGGTCCCCACCAACGAGGTCGACCTTCAGGCGGCGCGAGATACGCGTCGCAGGTCCCGTGTAACGAGCCATTAGTTCTTACTCCTCCCCGTGCCTCAGACCCGGCGCCGCTTGGGCGGGCGGCAGCCGTTGTGGGGCTGCGGGGTCACGTCCTGGATGGTGCCGACCTCGAGACCGGCGGCCTGCAGCGAACGGATCGCGGTCTCACGGCCGGAGCCGGGACCCTTGACGAACACGTCCACCTTGCGCATGCCGTGCTCGGCGGCCTTGCGGGCGGCGTTCTCGGCGGCCATCTGCGCCGCGAACGGCGTGGACTTGCGCGAGCCCTTGAAACCCACGTGGCCGGCGGACGCCCAGCTGATCACGTTGCCCATCGGGTCGGTGATCGACACGATGGTGTTGTTGAACGTGCTCTTGATGTGCGCCTGGCCGTGCGAGACGTTCTTCTTTTCCTTGCGCCGGATCTTCTTGACCCCGGCGCCCGTGCGGGACTTCGGTGGCAAAACGAGCTCCTAAGTTGAGGGCAGTAGACGCGAGGTCTTACTTCTTGCCGGCCTTCTTCTTGCCGGCCACGGTCTTCTTCGGACCCTTGCGGGTACGGGCGTTCGTCTTCGTGCGCTGTCCGCGAACGGGCAGGCCACGACGGTGCCGAAGACCCTCGTAGCAGCCGATCTCCATCTTGCGACGGATGTCGGCCGCGACCTCACGGCGAAGGTCACCCTCGACCTTGTAGTTCGTCTCGATGTGGTCCCGCAGCTTGGCGAGGTCGTCGTCCGTCAGATCCTTCACCCGGAGGTCCGGGGAGATCTCCGTGGCGGCGAGCAGCTCCTTGGAGCGCGTACGACCGATGCCGAAGATGTAGGTGAGCGCGATCTCCATCCGCTTTTCGCGGGGGAGGTCTACGCCAGCGAGTCGTGCCATGTGGCGGTTAACTCCTGTCGATTACTTCCAGGTCTGCTCCTCGCCCATTTCCGGTGACTGACTCGCTATGTCGTTCCGGCTGCTCTCACAGCCGGTGTCCCGGCCCCGGCCTGGAATCCGGGGGTGTCCGCACGCTTGAAGCCCTGCGTGCGGTAGGTGCGAGGAGTGTCTCGTTACTGCGTCATCGAAGATCTCGACGAGCGCGTGGTGGAGCTGCTCAGCCCTGGCGCTGCTTGTGGCGCAGGTTCTCGCAGATCACCATGACCCGGCCGTGACGGCGGATCACCTTGCACTTGTCGCAGATCTTCTTGACGCTCGGCTGAACCTTCACGCCTGAGATCTCCTGCTACTGGAGGTCACTTGTAGCGGTAGACGATGCGCCCGCGGGACAGGTCGTAGGGCGAGAGCTCCACGACAACCCGGTCCTCAGGGAGGATGCGGATGTAGTGCTGTCGCATCTTGCCGCTGATGTGCGCGAGTACCTTGTGACCGTTCTCCAACTCGACCCTGAACATCGCGTTGGGGAGCGGCTCGACTACGCGGCCCTCGACCTCAATGGCCCCGTCCTTCTTGCCCATGTCCTCCGCGTTTCGTGACGGTGATAATAACCTTTGGACGCGCGCCTACCCGGTTCGATCTCACCTGCGAGGGCATGACTGAACCGGCGCGACGGATGCGCCACCTGACAAGTGTACGCAGTTCACTCCGGCAACCCAAATCGGCCCCGTTCGAGCCCGTCACCGGGCCGTGCACAGCTCACCAGCAGGGCGCGCAGCCTGGTGATCTCGTTGATCTGCGACTCGTGCAGCCCGAGCACGGACTTGAGCGTGCGCACCCGCTGAGCCACGACGCCGCTGCCGTAGCCGGTGTCGTCAGAACACCGCTGAGCTGCGTTGTTGAGCGCCAGGTCGCCCGATCCGACGCCGTAGCTCTCGAGACTCGGATCGCCCGGACCGCGCTGGATGAACCCGGCCCGGTCGAGGCAGTGCAGCAACATGGCAGTGAGCGCCCTCGTCTGCGCGTCCTCGGGCCCGGACTTCAACCGCACGTCCCACTCGTGGACCACGGTGTCGTGCAGCGCCGTGATGCGACTCACGGCATCGACGTACTCCTGCCCGGCGGCGATCCGGGCCTGACCCCCGCAGCCGCCGTCGACCGGCCACTGCGGGCTGATGAAGTCCGGCCGCAGGATCCGCACGTCGGCGAACGGCGGCTCGCAGTTCTCGACTTCGGCGATGGTGTCGGCCAGGAAGATCCGGTTGGCGATCTGCCCAGGCGGAACGTCCTGGTAGGTGAGGTCGGTGGCCGGCTTCGAAGCAGCACAGCCCGAAACGGAGATCAACAGCGCGGACAGGACGAAGCGGATTACCCGCACAATGCCCCCAGACATTGGATTCGCTCGTCACCACGACCATATCCGTGTCGACAAACGAAATAACCCCGCTCACCTCACGGCGAACGGGGTCACGTCAGAGCTGGGGTCAGTCCTCCTCGGGTGCGGTGAGCACCCAGGGACCGTCCTCGGTGATCGCGACGCTGTGCTCCCAGTGCGCGGCGCGCGTCCCGTCGAGCGTGATGACGGTCCAGCCGTCCTCCAGCTCCTGGGAGTCGTCCGTCCCGAGCGTCAGCATCGGCTCGATCGCGATGGCCATGCCGACCTTGAGCTTCGGCCCCTTGCCGGGCTTGCCGTAGTTCGGCAGGAACGGGTCCATGTGCATCTTGGTGCCGATGCCGTGGCCGCCGTAGTCCGCGACGATGCCGTACTCGATGCCGTCGGCCTCGCCCGACTCGATCGCCGAGGACTCGATGGCGAACGAGATGTCGGTGAGCCGCCCGCCCGGCACGGCGGCCTCGATGCCCGCGAGCATCGACAGCCTGGTGGCCTCGGACAGCTTGTGGTCGGCCGGCGAGAGCTCACCACAGCCGACGGTCACGGCAGAGTCGCCGTGCCAGCCGTCGAGGATCGCACCGCAGTCGATCGAGATCAGGTCGCCCTCGGCGAGCACCTGCTTCTTGTTCGGGATGCCGTGGACGATCTGCTCGTTCACCGACGCGCAGATGCTCGCCGGGAAACCGTGGTAGCCCTTGAACGACGGGATGGCGCCGGCGTCGCGAATGGTCTGCTCGGCGATCTCGTCGAGCTCCCAGGTGGACACACCGGCCTTGACCGCGTCGACGACGTTGCGCAACGCCCGTGCCACGACCAAGCCGGAGGCACGCATGGCCTCCAGCTCGCCGCGGGTCTTGATCTCGATCTTGCTCATACAGTCACTATCTGCCCGGCTTGGGCGAGTCCACGAAACGTTCGGGTGCGGCAGGAGGCCGACGAGCAGCGAAGCCCGCCTCGGCGCCCGTTACTTCTCGGCGCGCAGCGAGTTCAGCGCTGCGAGAGCCCGCTCGCTGATCTCGTCGATCTCACCGACGGCGTCGATGGAGATGACCTTGTCCGCGTAGTAGTCCAGCAGCGGCGCGGTCTCGTTGCGGTACACCTGCTGGCGGTGCCGGATGACCTCTTCCTTGTCATCCGTGCGCCCGCGCGCGAGCAGCCGCTCGACCACGACGTCCTCGTCGACCCGGAACTCCAGCACCGCGTCGAGCTCGTGCTCGTCGACCGCCAGGAACTCGCCCAGCTTGTCCGCCTGCGCCACGTTGCGCGGGAACCCGTCGAGCAGGAAACCGTCGGTCGCATCCGACTCGGCGAGGCGCTTGCGCACCATCTCGTTCGTGATGGAGTCCGGCACCAGCGCGCCCTCGTCGAGGATGCTCTGCACCTCGAGGCCGAGCTCGGTCTGGTTGGAGATGTGTGACCGGAAGAGGTCGCCCGTCGAGATGTGCGGCACGCCGAGCTTGCGGCTCAGAACCTCAGCCTGGGTGCCCTTGCCCGCACCGGGCGGGCCAACGAGAACGAGTCGCATCTAGCGGAGGAACCCTTCGTAATTGCGCTGCATGAGCTGGCTCTCGATCTGCTTCACGGTGTCGAGACCGACGCCGACCATGATCAGAACCGCGGTGCCGCCGAACGGGAAGTTCTGGTTCTGGTTGTCACCAGTGAGGTCCAGGAACAGGTTCGGCAGGATCGCCACGATGCCGAGGTAGAGCGAACCGGGGAGCGTGATGCGACCCAGCACGAACTTGAGGTACTCGGCGGTGGGGCGACCGGGACGGATGCCGGGGATGAAGCCACCGAACTTCTTCATCTCGTCCGCACGCTCGTCCGGGTTGAACGTGATGCCGACGTAGAAGTACGTGAAGAAGACGATCAGCAGGAAGTAGGCCGCGATGTGCACCCAGCTCGACTGCTTGGTGAGGTAGGTCTGGACGAACGTCGCGAACCAGTTCGGCTGGGATCCAGTGCCCTGGGTCAGACGGACGACCAGGTCCGGCAGGTAGAGCAGCGACGAGGCGAAGATGACCGGGATGACGCCGGCCTGGTTCACCTTCAGAGGAAGGTACGTCGACGTGCCGCCGTACATGCGGCGGCCGATCATGCGCTTGGCGTACTGCACCGGGATGCGGCGCTGGGCCTGCTCGACGTAGATGACGCTCGCGATGATGACGAGAGCGGCCACGATCACCAGGATGAAGGTGATCCGGCTGGCGTCCTTCTCCCAGATGTTCTTGCCCTCGGCCGGGATGCGGGCGGCGATACCGGTGAAGATCAGCAGCGACATGCCGTTGCCGATGCCCTTCTCGGTGATCAGCTCACCCAGCCACATGATGACCGAGGTACCGGCCGTCATCGTCACGACCAGCACGATGAGGGTGAAGATGTTGTCCTTGGCGGGAATGACGTCCTGGTCGCACTCACCGAACAGCTGCCCGCGCACCGCGAGGGCGACAAGTCCGGTCGACTGCAGGATCGCCAGGCCGATGGTCAGGTAACGCGTGTACTGCGTCAGCTTGCCCTGACCGGCCTGCCCCTCCTTCTTCAACTGCTCGAACCGCGGGATGACCACGGTGAGCAGCTGAATGATGATGCTCGCGGTGATGTAGGGCATGATGCCCAGCGCGAAGATCGAGAGGTTGAGCAACGCCCCGCCGCTGAACAGGTTGATCAGCGAGTAGATGTTCTGACCCTCAAGCTGTTCAGCACACGCGCGCACGTTCTTGAAGGACACGCCCGGCGCGGGCATGGTCGCACCAAGCCGGTACACAATGATGATCCCGAGCGTGAACAGGATCTTCTTGCGTAGATCCGGCGTCGCGAGAGCCGAGCGGAATGCGCCGAGCACGCGAACCTCCTGAGCGTTGCCGACCCCCAGGGACCGGCACATGCGGTAGTTGGCAGGCCGCAGCAGGCAGCCACGACCAAGCAACCCGGAGGACATCCGGGTTCAGCCCGCAACACTAACAGCCCCCCGCGACCTGGCCGTACCCAGTGGCCAATCACAGCTTCTAACCGGTTGATCACTGCCCGCGCCACTAGGCCATCCGGGGTACTCGACCCGGCAAATCCGTGCTACGAGCAGCAATTTCGCCGCCCGCGAACGTTTGCACCCACCCAAGTGTTCCCCAGCGCCGGCCACGAAAGTTCTGCTAGCCGCAGAACGCCCGCCCAAAGCAACAGGACTCTGACCACGGGACTGGGGAACGGCACGGACTCCCGGCAGGAACCCGCCAACGAAACAGGGGACGACCCTCACAAGGTACGAGCGCTCCGGTAGGCGCCCCCACCCCAAGAAACGCCAAAAGGCCCCGAGGCAAAGCCTCAGGGCCTTTCAGACGTACTGACTACCTCAGGAAGCAACCGTGGTGGTGCCACCCGCAGCAGCGATCTTCTCCACAGCGGACTTGGAGAACTTGTCAGCGGTGACGTCCAGCTTGACGCTGACGTCGCCGTCGCCCAGCACCTTGACGAGGTGGCCCTTGCGGACCAGCCCGGCCAGCACCAGCGCGGGAACGTCCACCGAGCCACCCTCCGGGAAGGAGGCGGCGATCGAGGAGACGTTCACGACCTGGTACTCGGTGCGGAACGGGTTCTTGAAGCCCTTGAGCTTCGGCAGCCGCATGTGCAGCGGCATCTGGCCACCTTCGAAGCGCGGCGAGACGTTCTTGCGAGCGCCCGTGCCCTTCGTACCGCGGCCGGCGGTCTTGCCCTTGGAGCCTTCACCACGACCAACGCGGGTCTTGGCGGTCTTGGCGCCGGGGGCGGGACGCAGGTCGTGAATCTTGATGGTCACGACTGGACCTCCTCAACACTCACCAGGTGGCGCACGGCGTGGATCAGGCCGAGCACCTGGGGGGTGTCCTCACGCACGACCGACTGACGGATCTTGCGCAGCCCGAGGGTGCGCATCGACTCGCGGTGGTTGTGCTTGGTACCGATGGTGCTGCGGACCTGGGTGATCTTCAGCTGAGCCATGATCAGACCCCCTGGCCCGCGCGAGCGCGGATCATGCCGGCGGGAGCCACGTCCTCGAGGGGCAGGCCACGACGGGCCGCGACCTCTTCGGGACGCTGCAGACCCTTGAGGGCCGCCACGGTCGCGTGCACGATGTTGATCGCGTTGTCGGAGCCCAGGGACTTCGACAGCACGTCGTGCACGCCGGCGCACTCGAGGACGGCGCGAACAGCGCCACCCGCGATGACACCGGTACCGGCCGAGGCCGGACGCAGCAGAACCACACCAGCGGCCTTCTCACCCTGAACCGGGTGGGGGATGGTGCCGGCGATGCGAGGCACGCGGAAGAAGTTCTTCTTCGCTTCCTCGACACCCTTGGCGATGGCCGCGGGAACTTCCTTGGCCTTGCCGTAGCCGACGCCGACCATGCCGTCGCCGTCACCCACCACGACGAGCGCGGTGAAGCTGAACCGACGACCACCCTTGACCACCTTGGAGACGCGGTTGATCGCAACCACGCGCTCGAGGTGGGGGGTCTTCTCCTGGGCCGCGCCGCCGCGGCCGCCGTCACGACGGTCGCGGCGCTCTCCGCGCTCGCCCCCGCCGCCTTCGCGACGCGTACGTCCTGGCATCAGGCGTCCCTCTCAATTCCGGTGATGATCATTGTCAGAACTCCAGCCCCGCCTCGCGAGCGGCATCCGCCAGAGCAGCGATCCGGCCGTGGTACGCGTTGCCACCGCGGTCGAACACGACCGCCGAGACACCGGCGTCCTTGGCGCGGGCCGCGGCCAGCTGGCCGACCTTGGCCGCACGGGCCTTCTTGTCGCCGTCCATGGTGCGGACGTCGGCCTCCATGGAGGACGCGGACGCGACCGTGTGGCCCTTCAGATCGTCGATGATCTGCACGGTGATGTGCTTCGACGACCGGTGCACGACCAGGCGCGGACGCTCGGCGGTGCCGCTGACCTTCTTGCGAAGGCGGAAGTGGCGACGGGCCTTGGCAACACGACGCCTGGTGGAGATGTCCTTGCCCACCGGCTTGCGCTTCGTAACAGTCGACTCGCTCATGTCACTTACCCGTCTTTCCGACCTTGCGACGGATCTTCTCGCCCGAGTAGCGGACGCCCTTGCCCTTGTACGGGTCGGGCTTGCGCAGCTTGCGGATGTTGGCGGCGACCTCACCGACCAGCTGCTTGTCGATACCCGAGACGGAGAACCGGGTCGGGGTCTCGACCGCGAAGGTGATGCCCGCGGGGGCCTCCACCTTGACGGGGTGCGAGTAACCGAGCGCGAACTCGAGCTCAGAGCCCTTGAGCGCGACGCGGTAACCGACGCCGTGGATTTCCATCTTCTTTTCGTAGCCCTGGGTCACCCCGACGACCATGTTGTGCACGAGCGTGCGCGACAGGCCGTGGAGCGCGCGGTTGCGGCGCTCGTCGTTCGGGCGCTTGACCTCGAGAGTGCCGTCTTCGGCCTTCTCGACGATGATCGGCTCAGCGAGCGTGAGCGTCAGCAGGCCCTTGGGGCCCTTGATGCTCACGTCCTGGCCGGCGATGTTCACGTCGACCCCGGAGGGGACAATGATCGGCTGCTTTCCGATGCGCGACATGTCTACTCCCCCTTACCAAACGTAGGCGAGGACTTCTCCGCCCACGCCTGCCTTGTTGGCCTGACGGTCGGTCATGAGACCGCCAGAGGTCGAAATGATCGCCACGCCGAGGCCACCGAGAACTCGGGGCAGGCCGGTGGACTTCGCGTACACGCGCAGACCGGGCTTCGACACGCGGCGGAGGCCGGCGATGCTGCGCTCCCGGTTCGGGCCGTACTTCAGCTCGACGACGAGGTTCTTCGCGACCTCGCCCTCCTCGTCGCGGTACGAGGCGATGTAGCCCTCGCGCTTGAGGATCTCGGCGATGTTGGCCTTCAGCTTCGAGTGCGGCATCACGACCTTGTCGTGGTAAGCCGAGTTCGCGTTGCGCAGACGAGTGAGCATGTCTGCGATCGGGTCGGTCATCGTCATGGTGACCTGGTCAACCTTTCTCGCTGCGGTTCGCCGCTCAGGGTCCAGACCAGCCCTCCCCCGAAGGAGAGGGACTGGACGGTCGTGTGCGGGCCTACAGCGAAGTAATGGAGCTTTGAATTACCAGCTGGACTTGCTCACGCCAGGCAGCTCACCGCGGTGAGCCATCTCGCGCAGGCAGATCCGGCAGAGGCCGAACTTGCGGAACACCGCGTGGGGGCGGCCGCAACGCTGGCACCGGGTGTAACCCCGGACCTTGAACTTCGGCTTCTTCGCGGCCTTGTTGATCAACGCCTTCTTGGCCATCGACTCAGTTCTCCTTGAACGGGAAGCCCAGGTGCTTCAGCAGCGCCCGGCCCTCCTCGTCGTTCGTGGCGGTGGTGACGACGGTGATGTCCATGCCGCGAGGCCGGTCGATTGCGTCCGGGTCGATCTCGTGGAACATCGACTGCTCGTTCAGACCGAACGTGTAGTTGCCGTTGCCGTCGAACTGCTTGCCCGAGAGGCCGCGGAAGTCGCGGATACGGGGCAGCGCGATCGTCAGCAGACGGTCGAGGAACTCCCACATGCGGTCGCCGCGCAGCGTGACGCGCGCACCGATCGGCATGCCCTCGCGCAGCTTGAACTGCGCGATGGACTTGCGGGCCCGGCGAACCTCGGGACGCTGGCCGGTGATGATCGAGAGGTCCCTGACGGCACCCTCGATCAGCTTGCCGTCACGGGCGGCGTCGCCGACACCCATGTTGACGACGACCTTGACGACGCCCGGGATCTGCATGACGTTGGCGAAGGAGAACTGCTTCTGCAGCTCACCCTTGACCTCGTCGCGGTAGCGCGTCTTGAGCCGCGGGATGATCTTCTCTGCGGTGGTCATGATCAGATGTCCTTCCCGTTACGACGGGAAATGCGGACCCGCTTGCCCTCGTCGTTCGTCCGGTAACCAACACGGGTCGGCTTGCCGTCCGAGTCGACCACCATCACGTTGGAGACGTTGATCGGGGCTTCCTGGGTCACGATGCCACCAGACTGCGCGCCCCGCTGGGTCTGCGTGATCTTGGTGTGCTTCTTGATCCGGTTGACGCCCTCGACCAGGACCTTGCCGACCTCAGGGTAGGCCATGATGACCTTGCCCTTGGCGCCCTTGTCCTTGCCGGCGATAACGACGACCGTGTCGCCCTTCTTCACCTTCATGGTCAGAGCACCTCCGGTGCCAGCGAGATGATCTTCATGAACTTCTTGTCGCGCAGCTCGCGCCCGACCGGGCCGAAGATGCGGGTACCGCGGGGCTCGTTGTCGTTCTTGATGAGCACGGCGGCGTTCTCGTCGAAGCGGATGTACGAGCCATCCGGACGACGGCGCTCCTTGACGGTGCGGACGATGACGGCCTTGACGACGTCACCCTTCTTCACGCCGGCACCGGGGATCGCGTCCTTGACGGTCGCGACGATGATGTCGCCGATGCCCGCGTAGCGGCGGCCGGATCCACCGAGAACACGGATGCAAAGGATTTCCTTCGCACCGGTGTTGTCGGCGACACGAAGCCGCGACTCCTGCTGAATCACTTACTTGCTCCTTGACCATTCCTGGCCCGCCGGATTTCCGACCCGACGGGCTCGGTCTGTCTAGAAAGGGCTTACTTGGCCTTTTCGAGGACCTCGACGAGCCGCCAGCGCTTGGTGGCCGACAGCGGTCGGGTCTCCATCAGCAGGACGCGGTCGCCCACGCCCGCCGTGTTCTCCTCGTCGTGCGCCTTCACCTTGGTGGTGGAGCGCATGACCTTGGAGTAACGCGGGTGCTTCTTGCGGTCTTCCAGCGCAACCACGATCGTCTTGTCCATCTTGTCGGACACGACGAGGCCCTCGCGGACCTTGCGGTCGTTGCGCTTCTCGGTCTGGACTTCGTTGCTTTCGGTCATGCCGCACCCTCACCAGTGGATTCCGGCGAAACGGAGAGACCAAGCTCCCGCTCCCGCATCACGGTGTAGATCCGGGCAATCTCGTGCCGGACCGTGCGCAGCCGCCGGTTGTTGTCGAGCTGGCCCGTGGCCATCTGGAAGCGAAGGTTGAAGAGCTCTTCCTTCGATTCCTTCAGACGCAGCACGAGCTCTTCCTCGGTGAGCTCACGCAGCTCGGAAGCGGTGGTACCCGCTGCCATCAGAACTCACCACCCTCACGCGTAACGATGCGGCACTTCATCGGGAGCTTGTGGATCGCGCGGCGGAGCGCCTCGCGAGCGACCTGCTCGTTCGGGAAGGCCATCTCGAAGAGGACGCGACCCGGCTTGACGTTGGCCACCCACCACTCCGGCGAACCCTTACCGGAACCCATGCGGGTCTCGGCCGGCTTCTTCGTGAGCGGACGGTCCGGGAAGATGTTGATCCAGACCTTGCCGCCACGGCGGATGTGGCGCGTGATGGCGATACGAGCGGACTCGATCTGCCTGTTGGTGACGTAGGCGGGCTCGAGAGCCTGGATGCCGTACTCACCGAAGGTGACCTTCGTGCCGCCCTTGGCAGCACCCGACCGCTTCGGGTGGTGCTGCTTGCGGTGCTTGACCCTACGAGGGATGAGCATGGCTCAGCTCTCCGTCTTCTCTGCTGCGGCCGGGGCCTCAGCAGACGCGGCGTTGGCGTCAGCTGCGGCACGACCGGCCTCGGTGCTCGTCGCGGTGGTGCCACTGGCACCGGAACGACGGGCCCGGTTCGGACGCTCGCCACGGTCGCGGCGCGGGGCGCGGTCGGCCTGTGAAGGCGCAGCCGCGTCGAGCGCGCGCTTGGCGGAGATGCCACCGACGATGTCGCCCTTGTAGATCCACACCTTCACGCCGATACGGCCGAACGTGGTGCGGGCCTCGAAGAAGCCGTAGTCGATGTTGGCGCGGAGCGTGTGCAGCGGCACGCGGCCGTCGCGGTAGTGCTCCGAGCGGGACATCTCGGCGCCGCCGAGGCGACCGCCGCACTGCACGCGGATGCCCTTGACCTGCGGCGAACGCATGGCCGACTGAATGGCCTTGCGCATCGCGCGCCGGAAGGCGACGCGGTTGGACAGCTGCTCGGCGACACCCTGTGCCACGAGCTGCGCGTCCGACTCGGGGCTCTTGACCTCGAGGATGTTCAGCTGGACCTGCTTCTTGGTGAGCTTCTCCAGCTCACCGCGGATGCGGTCCGCCTCGGCACCGCGACGGCCGATGACGATGCCCGGCCGGGCGGTGTGGATGTCGACGCGAACCCGGTCACGGGTGCGCTCGATCTCCACCTTGGAGATGCCGGCACGCTCCATGCCACGCGAGAGCAGCCGACGGATCTTGACGTCCTCGGCCACGTACTCGGCGTACTGCTTGTCGGCGTACCAGCGGGACTTCCAGTCGGTGGTGATCCCCAGCCGGAAGCCGTGCGGGTTGATCTTCTGGCCCACTACCGGGTTCCCTTCGCGCTGGTCTTCTTCGGACGAGACTCCACCTCGATGGTGATGTGGCTCGTCCGCTTGCGGATCCGGTACGCGCGGCCCTGGGCACGCGGGCGGAAGCGCTTGAGGGTCGGACCCTCGTCCACGTAGGCCACGGCAACCCAGAGGGTGTCGGGGTCAAGGGACATGTTGTTCTCGGCGTTGGCCATGGCGCTGGCGAGCACCTTCGCGACCGGCTCAGAGGCGGCCTGGGGCGCGAACTGGAGCACGGCCAGGGCCTCGCTGGCGTTACGACCCTTGATGAGCTCGATGACGCGACGCACCTTCATGGGGGTGTCGCGAACGTAACGAGCCCGAGCCACGGCGCGCGGAAACTCCGGCGCCTCAGCGTCCTTACGGGCGTTCATCGCTGCTTTTCCCTTGCTCTTCTCAGTTCGACGCCTAGCGGCGACGAGACTTCCGGTCGTCCTTGATGTGGCCCTTGAAGGTGCGGGTCGGGGCGAACTCGCCCAACTTGTGCCCGACCATGGCCTCGGTCACGAACACCGGGACGTGCTTACGGCCGTCGTGCACCGCGATGGTGTGGCCCAGCATGTCCGGGATGATCGTGGACCGGCGGGACCACGTCTTGATGACGGTCTTCTTGCCCGACTCGTTGAGAACGTCCACCTTCTTGAGCAGGTGGTCGTCCACGAAGGGGCCTTTCTTAAGGCTGCGAGGCATCCTTCACTCCCTCCCTGCTCAGCGCTTCTTACCGGTGCGACGACGCCGGACGATGAGCTTGTCGCTTGGCTTGCGGCGGCGAGTACGACCCTCGGGCTTACCAGCCGGGTTGACCGGGTGGCGACCACCGGAGGTCTTGCCCTCACCACCACCGTGCGGGTGGTCAACCGGGTTCATGGCGACACCGCGGACGGTGGGCTTCTTGCCCTTCCACCGCATGCGGCCGGCCTTGCCCCAGTTGATGTTCTGGTGCTCCTTGTTGCCGACCTCGCCGAGCGTGGCGCGGCAGCGCACGTCCACGTTGCGGATCTCGCCCGAAGGCATCCGCAGCTGGGCGTACGGGCCGTCCTTCGCCACGAGCTGCACCGAGGCGCCCGCAGAGCGAGCGATCTTCGCGCCGCCACCGGGGCGGAGCTCGATCGCGTGAATCACGGAACCGACCGGGATGTTGCGCAGCGGCAGGTTGTTACCCGGCTTGATGTCGGCCTTGGGGCCGTTCTCAACCGTGTCACCCTGCTTGAGCTTCTCCGGGGCGATGATGTAGCGCTTCTCGCCGTCCGCGTAGTGCAGCAGCGCGATGCGCGCGGTGCGGTTCGGGTCGTACTCGATGTGAGCGACCTTGGCCGGCACGCCGTCCTTGTCGTGGCGACGGAAGTCGATCAGGCGGTATGCCCGCTTGTGACCGCCACCCTTGTGCCGCGTGGTGATCTTGCCCGAAGCGTTGCGGCCACCCAGCTTGTGCAGCGGGCGGATCAGCGACTTCTCCGGCGTCGACCGAGTGATCTCGGCGAAGTCGGAGACGCTCGCACCGCGACGACCGGGAGTCGTCGGCTTGTACTTGCGAATGCCCATCTCTACGCAGTCCTCGTCATCAGGCGGCAGGGCCGCCGAAGATCTCGATCGCCTTGCTGTCAGCCGACAACGTGACGATCGCGCGCTTCGTGTCCTTGCGCTTGCCGAAACCGCTCTTGGTCCGCTTGCGCTTGCCCTGGCGGTTGATGGTGTTGACGCTGACGACCTTGACGCCGAAGACCTTCTCCACGGCAATCTTGATCTGGGTCTTGTTCGAACCCGGCGCCACCAAGAAGGTGTACTTGTTCTCCTCGAGAAGCCCGTAGGACTTCTCGGAGATCACCGGCGCGAGCAAGATGTCCCTGTGGTCGGGGATCACTTGGAAGCCTCCTCGTCCACCGCGACCGCCGTGGCCTCAGCCGAGCCGCGACCCTGCTGGGCCTTGCTGGCGAGGAACACGTCGAGCGAGTCCTTGGTGAACACCACGTCGTCGTTGACGAGCACGTCGTAGGTGTTGAGCTGGTCGGGCGCGATCACGTGCACGTGCGGGAGGTTCCGCACGCTGACCCACGCGACCTCGTCGGTGCGGTTGAGCACCACGAGAACGCGACGAGCCTGGGTGACCGACTCCAGGACCTTGCGCGCCGTCTTGGTCGACGGGGTGTCCCCGTCCACCAGGCCGGACACGACGTGCACCTGGTTGGCGCGGGCCCGGTCGGAGAGGGCGCCACGCAGAGCGGCGGCCTTCATCTTCTTGGGCGTCCGCTGGGTGTAGTCACGCGGCTGCGGGCCGTGGACGACGCCACCGCCGGCGAACTGCGGCGCACGCGTCGAACCCTGGCGGGCGCGACCGGTGCCCTTCTGGCGGTACGGCTTCTTGCCACCACCGGACACCTCGCCGCGGGTCTTCGTGGCGTGCGTGCCCTGGCGCGCGGCGGCCTGCTGGCCGACGACGACCTGGTGCAGCAGCGCGACGTTGGCCTGCGCGTCGAAGACAGCCGAGGGGAGCTCGACCGTGCCGGCGGACTTGCCGTCCGGGGTGCGGATCTCAACAGTCGACATCAGGCACCACCCTTCGCGGCAGTCCGGACGAACACCAGACCACCCTTGGGGCCGGGAACAGCGCCCTTGATGAGCAGCAGGCCGTTCTCGGCATCGATCTTGTGCACCTTCAGGTTCTGGGTCGTGACGCGCACGTGGCCCATGCGGCCGGCCATGCGCAGACCCTTGAAGACGCGACCCGGGGTGGCGCAGCCACCGATGGAACCCGGCGAGCGGTGCTTGCGCTGGGTGCCGTGGCTGGAGCCGAGGCCCCGGAAGTTGTGGCGCTTCATGACACCCGCGGTGCCCTTGCCCTTGCTGGTGCCGGTGATGTCGACAACAGCGCCGGCCTCGAACACCTCAGCGGTGATCTCCTGGCCGACCGTGTACTCGCCGGCGTCCGCCGTGCGCAGCTCCACCAGGTGGCGACGGGGCGTGACCCCGGCCTTGGCGAAGTGGCCCGCGACGGGCTTGTTGACCTTGCGCGGGTCAATCGCGCCGGCCGCCAGCTGGACGGCGGTGTAGCCGTCCTTCTCTTCGGTGCGAACCTGGGTCACGACATTGGGCTCAGCCCTGACGACGGTCACCGGGACAACCCGGTTGTTCTCGTCGAAGACCTGAGTCATGCCGAGCTTGGTGCCCAGGATGCCCTTCATCTGCCTGTCAGACATTGGTCCGTTACTCTCCGCGCCCAACGCTTACTGGATGTTGACGTCGACGCTGGCCGGCAGGTCGATGCGCATGAGCGCGTCAACCGTCTTCGGCGTCGGGTCGAGGATGTCGATCAGCCGCTTGTGCGTGCGCATCTCGAAGTGCTCGCGCGAGTCCTTGTACTTGTGCGGCGAGCGGATGACGCAGTACACGTTCTTCTCAGTGGGCAGCGGCACAGGCCCGACGACCCGAGCGCCGGTGCGCGTCACGGTCTCCACGATCTTGCGCGCAGACGCGTCGATCGCTTCGTGGTCGTAGGCCTTGAGCCGGATGCGGATCTTTTGTCCCGCCATGATGGCTTGCCGTTCCTCTGCTTCTCGTAACCGCTGCGGTGCGGTGCCTCGGATGAGGCCTGTTACAGCCTCTTGGCGCGCTCCGCCCCTGTTGAAGTGTCATGGTGCCCGGTCCACGCGGTCGGGCGTGTCGCGCCCGGTGCGCATACCGGTCCCACTCAAGGTCTCCCCGGTGGGATTGGGCCTACCACAGCCCATGCACCCTGATGCCCATCTCCGCAAGGAGGCGTTCACTAACAGGGCGCGGACGCTCGGTCGAAGGGATCGGGCACGCACGGATGCGACCCGGCCTTCGTCGAGCAACCCGTAAAGGATGCCACACGGGCGTGAGGCGATCCAAATCGGGGTGGGTGAGTTGGAGGCAGATCACGTCCGGATCTTGCCGGTGAACCGCCCTGTCCGTCGCGTGTGGAGCGACGGCCGCGACGGTTCCATTGTCCGGCAACGGAATCGGAGCGACGAACCTGCCCGCGCCCACCCGGCGCGGTGGTGACGTGAGCTGACGCACACATCGGGTCCTGCAACGACGAAGGCCGGGCCAACTCCAGGAGTTGGCCCGGCCTTACGACGTACTACTGGCTACAGCTGGGTCACTTGATGATCTTGGTGACCGAGCCGGCGCCGACGGTGCGGCCACCCTCGCGGATCGCGAAGCGCAGGCCCTCGTCCATGGCGATCGGCTGGATCAGCTTGACCGTCATACCGGTGGTGTCACCGGGCATGACCATCTCGGTGCCCTCGGGCAGCGTCACAACGCCGGTCACGTCCGTCGTGCGGAAGTAGAACTGCGGACGGTAGTTGTTGAAGAACGGCGTGTGGCGGCCACCCTCGTCCTTCGACAGGATGTAGACCTGAGCCTCGAACTCGGTGTGCGGGGTCGTGGTGCCCGGCTTCACGATGACCATGCCGCGCTCCACCTCCTCGCGCTTGATGCCGCGGAGCAGCAGAGCGGCGTTGTCACCGGCGCGACCCTCGTCGAGGAACTTCTTGAACATCTCGATCGAGGTGACCGTCGTCTTCTTCGACGTCTCCTTGATTCCGACGATCTCGATCTCGGAGTTCACGTTGATGATGCCGCGCTCGATACGACCGGTCACCACGGTGCCGCGGCCGGTGATCGTGAAGACGTCCTCGACGGGCATGAGGAACGGCTTCTCGGTGTCGCGCTCCGGCTCCGGGATCGCCGAGTCAACGGCGGCCATGAGCTCGAGAACGGACTTGCCCCAGGTCTCGTCGCCCTCCAGCGCCTTCAGCGCCGAAACGCGCACGACCGGCAGGTCGTCGCCCGGGAACTCGTACTCGGAGAGCAGCTCGCGGACCTCGAGCTCGACGAGCTCCAGGATCTCCTCGTCGTCCACCATGTCGGCCTTGTTCAGGGCGACGACGATGTAGGGGACGCCGACCTGGCGGGCCAGGAGGACGTGCTCCTTCGTCTGCGGCATCGGACCGTCGGTCGCCGCGACCACCAGGATGGCGCCGTCCATCTGCGCCGCACCGGTGATCATGTTCTTGATGTAGTCGGCGTGACCGGGGCAGTCAACGTGCGCGTAGTGACGGTTCTCGGTCTGGTACTCGATGTGAGCGATCGAGATCGTGATACCGCGCTGCTTCTCTTCCGGCGCCTTGTCGATCTGGTCGAACGCGAACGAAGCGTTCACATCGGGGTACGCGTCGTGCAGAACCTTGGAGATCGCCGCGGTCAGCGTGGTCTTGCCATGGTCGATGTGACCGATGGTGCCGATGTTGACGTGCGGCTTCGTCCGCTCGAACTTCGCCTTGGCCACTGGATTGTCCTCCTGGACTTCTTTTTTGCTGGTCCGGCGGGCATCTGTGGCCACCCGCCGGACTACACGTCAGGGTCGGAAAATGCGGACCCCAGGGATTCGCCCCCGGAGAGCCCGCGGTGGAACTGCGGTGCTCCGGTGTGGGGTTATTCCCCAGTCGCCTTCGCGATGATCTCCTTCGAGACGTTCGCGGGAACCTCTGCGTAGGAGTCGAACACCATCGAGTAGTTGGCACGACCCTGGGTCTTGGACCGCAGGTCACCCACGTACCCGAACATTTCCGACAGCGGAACCAGTGCCTTGACGACACGGATGCCGCTGCGCTCCTCCATGGCCTGGATCTGGCCACGGCGGGAGTTCAGGTCGCCGATCACGTCGCCCATGTACTCCTCGGGCGTCGTGACCTCGACGGCCATGAGCGGTTCGAGGATCGCGGGAGACGCCTGACGGGCGGCTTCCTTGAGGGCCATCGAACCAGCGATCTTGAACGCCATTTCCGAGGAGTCGACCTCGTGGTAGGCGCCGTCGAGCAGCGTCACCTTCACGCCGACCAGCGGGTAGCCCGCCAGCACGCCGTACTGCAGCGCGTCCTGTGCACCCGCGTCGACCGACGGGATGTACTCACGCGGGATGCGGCCACCGGTGACGGCGTTGACGAACTCGTAGAGCGCGCCGTCTTCCTTCTTCTCCAGCGGCTCGACGGTGACGAGCACCTTCGCGAACTGGCCGGAGCCACCGGTCTGCTTCTTGTGGGTGTAGGAGTACTTCTCCACCGCCTTGCGGATGGTCTCCCGGTACGCCACCTGAGGCTTGCCGATGTTGGCCTCGACCTTGAACTCGCGGCGCATGCGGTCCACCAGGATGTCCAGGTGGAGCTCGCCCATGCCGGCGATGATGGTCTGGCCCGTCTCCTGGTCGAGGTTGACCCGGAACGTCGGGTCCTCCTCGGCCAGCTTCTGGATCGCGGTGCCGAGCTTCTCCTGGTCCGCCTTCGTCTTGGGCTCGATGGCCACCTGGATGACGGGCTCGGGGAAGGTCATCGACTCGAGCACGATGGGGTGCTGCGGGTCGCACAGGGTCTCACCGGTCGTGGTGTCCTTCAGACCGATCACGGCGTAGATGTGACCCGCGATGGCCTCGGTGACCGGGTTCTCCTTGTTGGCGTGCATCTGGAAGATCTTCCCGATGCGCTCCTTGCGGTCCTTGGTCGCGTTGACGACCTGGGTGCCCGCGGCGACCTTGCCCGAGTAGACCCGGATGTAGGTCAGCTTGCCGAAGAACGGGTGCACGGCGATCTTGAACGCCAGCGCCGAGAACGGCTCGTCCGTGGACGGGCTGCGCTTGACGATGGTCTCGCCGTCCTGCAGCGTGCCCTCGACCGGCGGGAGGTCGAGCGGCGACGGCAGGTAGTCGATGACCGCGTCGAGCATGGGCTGGACGCCCTTGTTCTTGAACGCGGAGCCACACAGGATCGGGTACGCGGAACCCGCGGCGACGATCTTGCGGAGGCCGGCCTTGATCTCCTCGACCGACAGGTCGCCCTGCTCGAAGTACTTCTCGGTCAGGTCGTCGTCGGTCTCGGCAACGGCCTCGAGAAGCTGCTCGCGGAACTCCTGCGCGCGCTCGACGAGATCCGCGGGGATCTCCTCGATCGCGTAGTCCTCACCCTTCTGGACCTCGCCGCGCCACGTGAGAGCACGCATCTCGATGAGGTCGACGACGCCGATGAAGTCGCTCTCGGCACCGATCGGGATCTGGAGCGGCAGCGGCTTGGCGCCGAGGCGGTCCTGGATCGTCTTGATGGTGAAGTAGAAGTCCGCGCCGAGCTTGTCCATCTTGTTGACGAAGCAGATGCGCGGGACGTCGTACTTGGTCGCCTGCCGCCAGACCTGCTCGGACTGCGGCTCGACGCCTTCCTTGCCGTCGAAGACGGCAACAGCGCCGTCGAGGACGCGCAGGTTGCGCTCGACCTCGACGGTGAAGTCGACGTGGCCGGGCGTGTCGATCAGGTTGATCTGGTGGTTCTTCCAGTAGCAGGTCGTCGCGGCCGACGTGATCGTGATGCCGCGCTCCTGCTCCTGCTCCATCCAGTCCATCACGGCAGCGCCGTCGTGCACCTCGCCGATCTTGTAGCTGATCCCCGTGTAGAAGAGGATCCGCTCCGTCGTCGTGGTCTTGCCCGCGTCGATGTGCGCCATGATCCCGATGTTGCGGACCATGGAGAGATCAGTGAGCACGTCCTGTGCCACGGGTCTTTCCCCTGTCTTGAGCTTGTGAGCTCACTAGGGCTGGGAGAGCCCGGCTCCTGGTGAAGCCGGGCGTCACATCACCAGCGGTAGTGGGCGAAGGCCTTGTTGGACTCGGCCATCTTGTGCGTGTCCTCACGGCGCTTGACGCTCGCACCGAGACCGTTGCTCGCATCGAGCAGCTCGTTCATCAGACGCTCGACCATGGTCTTCTCACGGCGCTGCCGGGAGAAGGTGATCAGCCAGCGCAGCGCCAGCGTGGTGGAGCGGCCGGGCTTGACCTCGACGGGGACCTGGTAGGTCGCACCACCGACGCGGCGGCTCTTGACCTCGAGAGCCGGCTTCACGTTGTCGAGCGCGCGCTTCAGCGTGACGACCGGGTCGGTACCAGTCTTCTCGCGAGCACCTTCGAGGGCTTCGTAGACGATCTTCTCGGCCACGGAGCGCTTACCGTCGACCAGCACCTTGTTGATGAGCTGGGTCACGAGCGGCGAGCTGTACACCGGGTCAGAGATAAGCGGCCGCTTCGGGGCCGGTCCCTTGCGGGGCATTAGCTCTTCTCCTTCTTCGCGCCGTAGCGGCTACGAGCCTGCTTGCGGTTCTTGACACCCTGCGTGTCGAGAGAGCCACGGATGATCTTGTAACGAACACCCGGCAGGTCCTTCACACGACCGCCACGCACGAGCACCATCGAGTGCTCCTGGAGGTTGTGACCCTCACCGGGGATGTAGGCCGTGACCTCGATACCGCTGGTCAGCTTCACGCGAGCGACCTTGCGCAGTGCGGAGTTCGGCTTCTTCGGGGTGGTGGTGTAAACGCGGGTGCACACACCGCGCCGCTGCGGCGAACCCTTGAGGGCCGCCGTCTTCTGCTTGGCCACCTTGTCCTGGCGGCCCTTGCGGACCAGCTGCTGGATCGTTGGCATTCGCCGGCTGCTTCTTCCGTCTTTTGCGGGATCCCCTCGCGGTTCACCCTCGTGTTTCTTGATCCCTCTCTGCACCCGAGGTCGGGCGTGTCGCCCGCTCCCAAGGTCCGCAAGCAACAGTTCAACTGCCACTGCGAGTGGAGGACACCGCTGCCTCACGGGCACGCGGAGCGGCCCGACATGGGTCGGGCACGAGTAGCAAAGATACCCGCCCACGTCTACCTGGGTCAAAACGGGGGTGCCGTACGCGCACCTGCAGTAGACATGCTCACCACCATGTTCACCCGAGCAGGAGGCACAAGCGTTGTGGCGGCAGTGGATCGCGCCGTGCGTGCTCACGGCGCTGTGCGTGGCGGGACTCACAGCTTTTTCGGTCTGCCGCGGACGGAAGCGCGCTCCCCGGTCGGTGACTGCTACGCGGTGTTCACCTCCAAGAAATCGGTCGGTCTCGCTCGCGCCGACTGCTCGAAGGACGACTCGACCTACAAGGTGGCGCTGACCGTGGACTCGCCCGGCTGGTCGCTGGACCCGGGAACCTGCCAGGAGGGGCGCTACCGCCCACTGCGTGACGGCGTCGGCGACACTCTGTGCCTGATGCTCGACGACCTCGTGAAGAGCAGGTGCGACACCTACTCGGAGTCGAAGGTGACCAAGGTCGTCACCGGGACTCGCACGAGCTGTGCTCCGGGTGAGGTCGCGACCTTCTACGCAGAGCCCGCCACCACTGTCTGCCTGGGGAAACCATGAAGATCACCGTTCTGGTCGCCGCGCTCGCACTGGCGCTGTCCGGGTGCTCCGGGTGGCACGAGCAAGCAGGCGTCGGTGAGTGCGCCCGGCAGATCGACGTCAACGACACGAGCGTCAACATGGAAGAGGTCGACTGCTCGTCTGATCAGGCCGTGTACCGGGTGTCGTCGCGCGAGAAGCGGACGATGTGCCCGACCGGGGACTACCTCGACGAGTCGTCCGGCCGGTCGCGCAAAACCGGCAAGACGCGCTACTGCTACGTGCTGAACGTCCGCGAGGGCGACTGTCTCAAGGCGACGAACCAGTACTTCCAGCGCGTGGCGTGCGGGGCCGGGACGCGCAAGGTCACCAAGGTCGTCGACGGCAAGTCGGACCGCCTTCTGTGCGCCGGCGAGGACTCGAAAACGTACTCGCAGCCCGTGAAGACGATCTGCATCACCAAGTGAGCTGCTTGATCGGCTTCTGCTGCGCCTGCAAGGGATCGTTGCAACGCACCTGATTCACTTGTGCGTGTGGACGATCTGATCGCGGCAATGGCCTCGCTGACCGGCTCTTCCGCCGATCCCGAGGTGCTCGGCGGCGACCGCGGTGACGTCGTGGTGGTGCGTGTCGGCGACGTGGTGGCGAAAGCGCACCCCGCGGACGTCGACGTGGAGGCGTTGCGGCAGCGGGTGGAGATCGCGGCGGCGCATCCCGAGCTGATGCTGCCTCCGTTGAAGCCTCTGCAGTTCGTGGAAGACCGGCCCGTGACGGTGTGGCCGTACGGAACGCCGGTGAGCCAGGCGGACCCCGACGCGGCGCCGTGGGAGGAGAGCGCGGCTCTGCTGGCACGCCTGCACGCGTTGCCCGTGCAGGGTCCGGTGGCCGGTGCCCCGGAACGGATCGTGCGCGCCATCAAGGCCCTGCCGCCCGACCTCCCGCACGCCGACGTCGTCTTGGAGGCCTTCCAGGTCCTGCCTCCGCTGGACCTGCCGGGGCGCGCCCTGATCCACGGCGACTGGCACCTCGGACAGCTCGTGCACCGGGGCGCCTGGCGGCTCATCGACGTGGACGATCTGGGGGTCGGCGATCCGGTCTGGGACCTGGCCCGACCTGCGGCCTTGTTCGCTGCGGGCATCCTCCCAGATGATCTTTGGGCCCGGTTCCTGAACGCCTACCGTGAAACGGGAGGTGTGGCACTGCCGACATCGGAATGGGAAGCGCTCAACATCCCGGCTCAGGCGTACGTTGTGCAAATGGCAGCGCGGGCACTAGTGACCGGTCTGCAAGCAGTGGAACCGCTGGTCGAGGCCTGCCGTCGGATCGTCGCGACGCACGGCAACGGCGACCGCGGCTAATATCGTATTTGTCCGGTCCCACCCAGGAGGCTCACCACGATGCAGTGTCCCAAGTGTCATGCGAACATGCGCACGTTCGACCGCATGGGCGTCCACATCGAGCAGTGCGACGGCTGCCGCGGGGTCTTCCTCGACTACGGCGAGCTCGAGTCCATCACGCGCCTCGAGGCCCAGCTGCACACGCCGCCGCCCGCGGCCCCGGCTCCTCCGCCCGTCGCCTACCCGCAGCCGGTCCAGCCCGCCTGGGGTGCCGCCCCGCAGCAGGTCCACCACCACCACGGCGGCCACCACGGCTACGGCTACGGCCACCGCAAGCACCACGGCCTCTCCGGCCTCTTCTTCTCCTCCTGACCCGCCGACGGCCCCGGATCCCTGCTCCGGGGCCGTTGACGACTACCGAAAAACAGGTGGATAATCGGTAGTCAACGGGAGGAGTAGCCATGTCTGTCGCGACCGAGGCCGCCCACATCCGAGACCTCTTCGCAACGATCGAAGAGCTTGAGTCCGTGGCGTCATCCCTGGCAGAAGACGACGAACGCCGCCACAAGCTGGACGGCGTAGTAGCCAAAACCCTGCGCCAAGCCCCACCCGTCCGCCCGGTGGTGGCCGGCGAACTCCTCGACCTCACCGAGAAGACCGTGAAGGCCTGGGCCCGCGAAGGCGTACTGGCCATCCACAGCCAAGAACCGCGCATGCTCCTCGACACCGTGCGCCTGCACGAGGTCCTCCACCTCGTCTCCGACCTCCGCCGCGCAGGCAAGACCCGCGCCCTCATCGACGAGGTCCACCGCCGCCTGAGCGACCAGTCCCTCCTGGACCGTCCCGACCTCGCCAACTCCCTGGCCGAGATGCGCAGCGGCAAGGGACGCGTGGTCCGCTCAGCTTGATCCAGGTAGTAGAAACCCAAACAGCGAACGCCCAGGCCAACGGCCTGCGCGGCCGAGCCCGCCTGGCCTACGAACGCTTCCTGGACGAACTGGCCCACTCGGGCTGCGCCGCGCTCGGGTACCGCGTGACGGGCCCAGAGCCTCTCCCCCGCCTGTGCGTGAAGCACCTCCGCGGTCCCGACCGAGTAGTGGTCGCCTTCCCGTCCCCGGACGTCGTCTGGGTCCTCCTGGTGGGCCCGCACGACGACGACCCGGGCCTGGACCTCTACGAAGCCCTCTACGAGATGGCCGGAGTCCGCCCCCGCCTGTCCGAGAAGCGCACCAAGCCCCGCTGCTGCACCGACGAGTCCGGCATCCCACCCCTGGTCGACGAGAACCTGGTGGACGACCTGGTCATCCGAGCAAGGGCCCTGGCCCGAGCGCGCCGGCGCTAAGCACTCGCAGCGAACACGAACTCGTCCCCAGCCGGTTCGTAGCGCAGATACGCCCTCTTGAGCGGATCGACCCCTTCAAGCGCCAACGCGACCGGCAACCCGAACGCCCGCCCCAGTTCCCGCAGAAACGCCGCCAGCAGGTCGACCCTCTCCTGCCCCTGCAACTCCCGCGTGTCGACGTCGAAGACAACCTCGTCGCCGGCATCGAAGAAGTTGACCATGAACCCCTCGGCGGGCCAGACGTGGAACGTCCCCCCACCGGCCTCAGGCTCCTGGAACCCCCACCCCTGAGCCCGCACGAGCCCGGCGACGGCCCGCCAAGCTCCAGGCACCACCCCGACAACACACCCGTCGTGCAACGGCGCGTCGTTCCCAAACTCGGGATCCATCCACTCCCGCGCGTCACTCCACCGCAGCTCCCCCATGCCCTTCATGGAAGCAGGCGCCCGCAACCAGATTCCACCGACAATTTTTCTTGTCAGTACAGAGATAGTTGTCTAGGCTTCGTTCAGACACGACGAACGGAGACCACGATGTCCTTCCAGGCCTACCTCGACGGCGCGGAGAAGAAGACCGGCAAGACCCCGGCCGAACTGCTGGCAGCAGCCACCGCACGCGGCTACGACGCCACCACGAAGGCAGGCGTGGTCCTGGACTGGTTGAAGACCGACTACGACCTGGGCCGAGGCCACGGCATGGCGCTCTACCACGTGCTGAAGAACGGCCCGCAGATCAGCGAGAAGCACGTGGGCACCAACGGCAGCCACCGAGACGAGTCGACAACGCTCCGCCTGGACGGCATAGCCAACCGCTGACGCGCGATGCTGCCGGCAGAGCCCCCACGCAGCCGGGGACACGACAAACAGAAACAGCCCCTGGAAGCCAGAAGCTCCCAGGGGCTGCCCTGTGTCAACTAAGCGACCTAGCGGTAGTCCCGCCCGAAGTCGTAGTCGTCCAACGGCACCGCGGCACCAGTTCCAGTCCCGAAGACGTCGGGCGTGTAGTACCCGTCGTCGTAGGAAGGAATCGCGTACGCAGCCGCACGCGCCTCCTCAGTCGGCTGAACCTGGATGTTCCGGTACCTGTTGATACCCGTACCAGCCGGGATCAACTTACCGATGATCACGTTCTCCTTCAGACCGATGAGCTTGTCCGAACGCCCGTTGATGGCGGCGTCGGTCAGCACACGAGTCGTCTCCTGGAACGACGCGGCGGACAGCCACGAGTCGGTCGCGAGCGACGCCTTCGTGATACCCATCAGCACCGGACGACCAGCGGCCGGCTCGCCACCCTCGGCCACGACGGCGCGGTTGCCGGACTCGAAGTCCGCCCGCTCGACCAGCGAGCCGGGCAGGAACTCCGTGGCACCCGAGTCGATGATCGTCACCCGGCGCAGCATCTGCCGGACGATGACCTCGATGTGCTTGTCGTGGATGGCCACACCCTGGGCGCGGTACACCTTCTGCACTTCCTGCACCAGGTGCAGCTGGGCCTCGCGCGGGCCCATGACGCGCAGGACCTCGTGCGGGTCCGGAGTACCTTCCAGCAGCTGCTGACCGACGTGCACGTGGTCGCCGTCCTGCAGCGGGCCGGTGGCCGTGTTGGCGAGACGCTGACGCTTGGACAGCTTCTCGAACACGATCTCCTCGGAGCCGTCGTCCGGGATCAGCGTGATCTTCCAGAAGCGGTCGCCGTCCTCGATGCGGACGCGGCCGTCCACATCGGCGATCGGCGCCTTGCCCTTCGGGACGCGAGCCTCGAAGAGCTCCTGGACACGCGGCAGACCGGTCGTGATGTCGTCACCGGCCACACCACCCTGGTGGAACGTGCGCATCGTCAGCTGCGTGCCGGGCTCACCGATCGACTGGGCGGCGACGATGCCGACGGCCTCGCCGACGTCGACCAGCTGACCGGTCGCCATCGAGCGGCCGTAGCAGGACGCACACACACCGACGGCCGACTCGCAGGTCAGCACCGAACGCACCTTCACGCGGAGAATGCCGGCGTCGACCAGCGACTGCAGTGCCGGGTCGCCGAGGTCGTCACCGCGGTTCAGCACCAGGTTGCCCTGGGCGTCCGTGATGTCGTCCGCGACCGTGCGGGCGTAGACCGACGTCTGCGCGAACTCGTGCAGGCCGACCTTGTCGCCGAGCTGCTCGCCGACGGTCATCTGCACACCACGGGTGGTGCCGCAGTCGACCTCGCGGATGATGACGTCCTGCGAGACGTCCACCAGACGACGGGTCAGGTAACCCGAGTCGGCGGTGCGCAGCGCGGTGTCGGCCAGACCCTTACGGGCACCGTGCGTCGCGATGAAGTACTCCAGCACCGACAAGCCCTCGCGGAACGAGTTCTTGATCGGGCGCGGGATGTACTCACCCTTCGGGTTGGTGACGAGACCACGCATACCCGCGAGCGAACGGACCTGCGTCATGTTGCCGGCCGCACCGGACTGCACGATGACGCGGATCGAGTTGTCCTCGGGGAAGTTGTCTTCCATGATCTCGTGGACCTGCTCGGTGGCCTTGGTCCACACCTTGACCAGCTCGGAGTTGCGCTCCTCGTGGGAGAGCTGACCGCGCTGGTAGCGCTTCTCCACCGCGTCCGCGAGGCGCTCGTGCTCCTCGAGGATGTCCTGCTTCGCGGCGGGGACGAGGACGTCCGAGATCGCGACGGTCACACCGGAACGGGTGGCCCAGTGGAAACCGGCGTCCTTCAGCTTGTCCAGCGTCCGGGCGACGGTGACCATCGGGTACCGCTCGGCGAGGTCGTTGATGATCACGGCCTGCCGCTTCTTGGGCATGACCTCGTTGATGAAGGCGTAGTCCTGCGGCAGGATCTCGTTGAACAGCACGCGACCCAGCGTGGTCTCCGCGAGCCACGGCTGACCGGGCTCCCAGCCCTCCGGCTCCGCACCCTTGGGCGGGTTCTTGTCGGAGACGCGGATCTTCACCATCGCCTGCAGGCCCAGGACCTTGCGGTCGAACGCCATGAGCGCCTCGGCCGGCGACGAGTAGAAGTGGCCCTCGCCGATGTCGCCCTTCTTGTGGCGGGTCAGGTGGTACAGACCCGTCACCATGTCCAGACGCGGCATGGCCAGCGGCTTGCCGGAGGCCGGCGAGAGGATGTTGTTCGACGACAGCATCAGGACGCGGGCCTCGGCCTGCGCCTCGGCGGACAGCGGCAGGTGGACTGCCATCTGGTCACCGTCGAAGTCGGCGTTGAACGCCTCACAGACCAGCGGGTGCAGCTGGATGGCCTTGCCCTCGACCAGCTGGGGCTCGAAGGCCTGGATGCCGAGGCGGTGCAGCGTAGGTGCGCGGTTGAGCAGCACCGGGTGCTCGGTGATGACCTCTTCCAGCACGTCCCACACGGCCGGGCGCGCACGCTCGACCATCCGCTTGGCGGACTTGATGTTCTGCGCGTGGTTGAGGTCCACGAGCCGCTTCATCACGAACGGCTTGAAGAGCTCCAGGGCCATCTGCTTGGGCAGACCGCACTGGTGCAGCTTGAGCTGCGGGCCGACCACGATGACCGAACGGCCGGAGTAGTCGACGCGCTTGCCGAGCAGGTTCTGGCGGAACCGGCCCTGCTTGCCCTTCAGCAGGTCGGACAGCGACTTCAGCGGGCGGTTACCGGGACCGGTGACCGGGCGGCCGCGGCGGCCGTTGTCGAACAGCGCGTCAACGGCCTCCTGCAGCATCCGCTTCTCGTTGTTGACGATGATCTCGGGCGCGCCGAGGTCGATCAGTCGCTTCAACCGGTTGTTGCGGTTGATGACGCGGCGGTACAGGTCGTTCAGGTCGGACGTGGCGAAGCGGCCACCGTCGAGCTGCACCATCGGGCGCAGGTCCGGCGGGATGACCGGGACGCAGTCCAGCACCATGCCCTGCGGGTTGTTGCGGGTCGCCTGGAAGGCGGCAACGACCTTGAGGCGCTTGAGCGCACGCAGCTTCTTCTGGCCCTTACCGCTGCGGATCGTCTCGCGCAGGATGTCGGCCTCGGCGTCGACGTCGTAGTCACCCAGCAGCTTCTGGATGGCCTCCGCGCCCATGGCACCGGTGAAGTAGTCGCCGTAGCGGTCGTACAGCTCGCGGTAGAGCAGCTCGTCCGCGATCAGCTGAGCGCGCTCGAGCTTGGTGAACGTGGACCAGATCTCGTCGAGGCGGTCCAGCTCGCGCTGGGCGCGGTCGCGGAGCTGGCGCATCTCACGTTCGCCACCCTCCTTGACCTTGCGGCGCACGTCGGACTTGGCACCCTCGGCCTCGAGCTCGGCCAGGTCGGCCTCGAGCTTCTGGGCGCGGGCCTCCACGTCGGCGTCGCGGCGGTTCTCGACGCGCTTGCGCTCGACCTGCATCTCGCTCTCGAGCGTCGGCAGGTCGTTGTGGCGCAGCTCGGCGTTCACGCCCACGATGACGTAGGCGGCGAAGTAGATGATCTTCTCGAGGTCCTTGGGGGCCAGGTCGAGCAGGTAGCCCAACCGGCTGGGAACGCCCTTGAAGTACCAGATGTGCGTGACCGGAGCGGCGAGCTCGATGTGGCCCATGCGCTCACGACGCACCTTCGCACGGGTCACCTCGACGCCGCAGCGCTCACAGATGATGCCCTTGAAGCGAACGCGCTTGTACTTGCCGCAGTAGCACTCCCAGTCCCTGGTGGGACCGAAGATCTTCTCGCAGAACAAGCCGTCCTTCTCGGGCTTGAGCGTGCGGTAGTTGATGGTCTCGGGCTTCTTGACCTCGCCAAAAGACCACTGGCGGATGTCGTCCGCGGTCGCGAGACCGATGCGGAGCTCATCGAAGAAGTTGACGTCGAGCACGTCTACTCTCTTCCCCTTTTTAGATCGGTGGCAAAGGAGCTGGTCGGAGGGCCGGAGGAGGGCTACGCGGGAGGCATTGCCCTCCCCCGACCGGCGAGGTGACTAGTTGACGACGTCGTCCACGGAGGGCGACTCGGACCTCGACAGGTTGATGCCGAGGTTCGCGGCCGCGCGCTCCAGGTCCTCGTCGTCGCCGTCGCGCATCTCGATCGCGGCACCGTCCGAAGACAGGACCTCGACGTTGAGGCAGAGCGACTGCAGCTCCTTGAGCAGCACCTTGAAGGACTCCGGGATACCGGGTTCCGGGATGTTCTCGCCCTTGACGATGGCCTCGTAGACCTTCACGCGGCCGAGCACGTCGTCGGACTTGATGGTGAGAAGTTCCTGCAGGGTGTATGCGGCGCCGTACGCCTGCATCGCCCAGCACTCCATCTCACCGAAACGCTGACCACCGAACTGCGCCTTACCACCCAGCGGCTGCTGCGTGATCATCGAGTACGGGCCGGTCGAACGCGCGTGGATCTTGTCGTCGACCAGGTGGAGCAGCTTCAGGATGTACATGTAGCCGACCGACACCGGGAACGGGTACGGCTCACCGGAGCGACCGTCGAAGAGCTGCGCCTTGCCGTTCTCCTTGACCATCCGCTCACCGTCGCGGTTCGGGATGGTGGAGCCCAGCAGGCCCGTGATCTCTTCTTCCTTCGCACCGTCGAACACCGGCGTGGCGGTCTTCGTGCCCGGCTCGACGTCGTACAGCTCCTCGGACAGGTTCTTCGCCCAGTCCGGGTCGCCGTTGATGCTCCAGCCCTGCTTGGCGATCCACCCGAGGTGGGTCTCCAGCACCTGGCCGATGTTCATACGACGCGGCACACCGTGGGTGTTCAGGATGATGTCGACCGGCGTGCCGTCCTCGAGGAACGGCATGTCCTCCGCGGGGAGGATCTTGCCGATGACGCCCTTGTTGCCGTGGCGGCCGGCGAGCTTGTCGCCGTCCTGGATCTTGCGCTTCTGGGCCACGTAGACGCGGACGAGCTCGTTCACGCCCGGAGGCAGCTCGTCGTCGTCCTCACGCGAGAAGACGCGGATGCCGATGACCTTGCCGTACTCACCGTGCGGCACCTTGAGCGACGTGTCGCGCACCTCGCGCGCCTTCTCACCGAAGATCGCGCGGAGCAGGCGCTCCTCGGGCGTCAGCTCGGTCTCGCCCTTGGGCGTGACCTTGCCGACGAGGATGTCGCCGGGCTGGACCTCGGCACCGATGCGGATGATGCCGCGCTCGTCCAGGTCGGCCAGGACCTCTTCGGAGACGTTCGGGATGTCCCGGGTGATCTCCTCGGCGCCGAGCTTCGTGTCGCGGGCGTCGATCTCGTGCTCCTCGATGTGGATCGAGGTGAGAACGTCGTCCTGCACGAGGCGCTGCGACAGGATGATCGCGTCCTCGTAGTTGTGGCCTTCCCACGGCATGATCGCCACGAGCAGGTTCTTGCCGAGCGCCATCTCGGCGTTCTCGGTGCAAGGACCGTCCGCCAGGACCTGACCCGCCTCGATCCGGTCGCCCTCGTTCACGATGGGCTTCTGGTTGATGCAGGTGCCCTGGTTCGAGCGACGGAACTTGTGCAGCGCGTAGGTGTTGCGCGCACCGTCGTCGGCCATGACGGTGATGTAGTCGGCGGAGACCTCCTCGACCACACCCGTCTTCTTCGCGACGACGACGTCACCGGCGTCGACGGCGGCGCGCAGCTCCATGCCGGTGCCGACGAGCGGCGACTCGGAGCGGAGCAGCGGCACGGCCTGACGCTGCATGTTCGCACCCATCAGGGCGCGGTTCGCGTCGTCGTGCTCGAGGAACGGGATCATGGCGGTCGCGGCCGACACCATCTGGCGCGGCGAGACGTCCATGTAGTCGACGTCGGTCGGGTCGATGAACTCGACCTCGCCGCCCTTCTTGCGGACCAGAACGCGGTCGTCGGTGAAGTTGCCCTCGTCGTCGGTCGGCGAGTTCGCCTGCGCCTTGACGTAGCGGTCTTCCTCGTCCGCGGTCAGGTAGTCGATCTGGTCGGTGACCCGGCCGTCGACGACCTTGCGGTACGGCGTCTCGATGAAGCCGAACGGGTTGACCCGCGCGTAGCTCGAGAGCGATCCGATCAGGCCGATGTTCGGGCCTTCCGGCGTCTCGATCGGGCACATGCGGCCGTAGTGCGACGGGTGGACGTCGCGGACCTCCATGCCCGCGCGCTCACGGGACAGACCACCCGGACCCAGCGCCGACAGACGACGCTTGTGGGTCAGGCCCGCGAGGGGGTTGGTCTGGTCCATGAACTGCGACAGCTGCGAGGTGCCGAAGAACTCCTTGATCGCCGCCACGACGGGACGGATGTTGATCAGGGTCTGCGGCGTGATGGCCTCGACGTCCTGCGTGGTCATGCGCTCGCGAACGACGCGCTCCATGCGGGACAGACCGACGCGGATCTGGTTCTGGATCAGCTCACCGACGGTGCGCAGGCGACGGTTGCCGAAGTGGTCGATGTCGTCGACCTCGACGGGAACCTGGGTGCCGTCGGCACCGTCCATCTGCGTCTCACCGGCGTGCAGGCGAACGAGGTACTCGATCGTCGTGACGATGTCGTCCTCGGTCAGCACACCGGTGTTGATGTCACTGGTGACGCCGAGCTTCTTGTTGATCTTGTACCGGCCGACCTTCGCCAGGTCGTAGCGCTTGTCCTTGAAGAACAGGTTCTCCAGCAGGGCCTGCGCCGACTCCTTCGTCGGCGGCTCGCCCGGACGCAGCTTGCGGTAGATGTCGAGCAACGCCTCGTCGGTACCCGCGGTGTGATCCTTCTCGAGCGTGGTCAGCAACGTCTCGCTGAACGCGAACCGCTCGCGGATCTGCTCGGTGCTCCAGCCCAGAGCCTTCAGCAGCACCGTCACCGGCTGGCGACGCTTGCGGTCGATGCGGACACCAACGGTGTCGCGCTTGTCGACGTCGAACTCCAGCCAGGCACCCCGGGACGGGATGATCTTGACGCTGAAGACGTCCTTGTCCGTCGTCTTGTCGACCGCGGTGTCGTAGTAGACACCGGGCGACCGCACGAGCTGAGAGACCACCACGCGCTCGGTGCCGTTGATGATGAACGTGCCCTTGTTCGTCATCATCGGGAAGTCACCCATGAACACCGTCTGGCTCTTGATCTCGCCAGTGGTGTGGTTGGTGAACTCCGCCGTGACGAACAACGGTGCCGCGTACGTCATGTCCTTGTCCTTGCACTCTTCGGTCGAGGCCTTGACCTCGTCGAAGCGCGGGTCGGAGAAGGACAGTGACATGGAGCCGGAGAAGTCCTCGATCGGCGAGATCTCGTTGAGGACCTCTTCGAGGCCACCCGTCGGGGTCTCGTCGCCGGCGTCGACGCGGCGCTGGAACCACGCCTCATCGCCGGTCAACCACTCAAAGGACTGGATCTGCAGGTCAAGCAGGTTGGGCGTCGAAAGGGGCTCGTTAATCTTCGCGAACGAGACCCTCTTCGGCGCTCCAGGGATCCCCGACGTGGAGTTGGTCGCAGCAGTGGCCTTGGTCGCGCGAGAGATCGCCAAGATGCGTCCTTCCAGGGACAAATAGCTGGCTAGAGCGAACTAGCACGGCTGTCAAGGGTGCGGCGCTGCTCGACTAATCCACGCTCTCGGCGAAGGGCAAGCGGAAAATGGGCAGCGCAAAGGGGCAGTCTAGCCACGCGCACGGCGACTGTCGAGAGGCACCTGGAAGGACCCTCCTCTTGCTCACCGACAGAGTGACCCTGCATGAGCGTGCAGTCAAGATGTGGACAGTCGATCCACCCTGTGGATGGAGCGCAGTTCACCGACTGTCACCCATTTGACCTGCACAAACACGCGTGCGGCCGATTTGGTGGGAAGTTGGCGGCTTCAAGCGGACTTACAGAGCGCCACGAGATTTGTGTGACCGAGATCACGCGTGTCGACCCTGGCGAAGGGTGTCTCAGCAGTGCTTCCGGGGCATCCTGCACGGCTTCGCAGCGGAGTTGATCTTAGGGCACGGTGATCAACACCCCGACACCGGCTCGGCCCCAAACGACCGCTGTTTCCCGGGAACGCGGGGGCCCCGCGTTCCCCAGAAGGAAACGCAGGGCCCCCGCGTTCCGTCAGTCAGCAGCCCTGGAGCTGGCGGTTCTGGTCGGCCGTGGCGCCGAACATCTCCATGTTGTCGATCTTCCAGCGGCCGCCGTCGTCGATCGCGCTCACGCGGAGCATGGCGGTGCCGCCGCCCGACTGGTTGTCGGTGGTGCGGGTGGTGACCTGGTCGGCGAAGACCAGGACGGTGGCGCGGCTGTCCTTCAGGGACGAGACGGCGGAGGAGACGACCCGGACGGTCACGACCAGCTTCTGCTGGGGGGCGACTTCCTTCACCGGGCCGAACACGGCGTTGTACTGGCACAGAGCCTTGCCGGTGAGCAGCTCGCGAGCCGCCTTCTCGGTGGACTCGACGTCGGCGAAGTTGTACGAGAAGGACTTCTCGACGGCCTCGCGGATCTGGCCGTTCACCGCCGAGGTGGTGGCGGAGTCGACCAGGGCGGCGTCGTAGGACACCGCGCGCGACTTGTAGAGGAAGAAGCCGCCGAGGCCGCCCAGCAGCACGCCGACCACGACCAGGGCCACCGGCAAGATCCACGACGGCCGGGTGGGCGTCGCCGGCTCGGTGACCGGCTCGGCAGCAGCCTTCTTCGAAGTGCCGGGCTTGGCGGGCTTCTTCGCAGACGCGGAGGCAGGCGGAGGCGTCCACTCGACCGCCTCCGGTGCCTTCAGCTCGTCGGCCTCCTGCTCCTGCGCCAGCTCCTCGATCTCCGGAGCCCCGGCGGCCTCGACGACCTCGGGAGCCGGTGCCTCCTCGGAGGCGCGGCGGTGCAGGCCGGCGACCTTCGGGCGGCCTCCGGCCGGTGGCGTGGGGATGGGGCGGCGGCGGGGTCCAGGCACGTGCGCGTCCAATCAGACGCCCGCCCGCAACGGGCCCAGCTGCGAAAGCTTCCAGCCGTCCTCGGTGCGGGTGAGCTTGGTCAGGTACCGGTTGATCTTGGTGACCTGCTTGCCGTCGGCAGGGGTCACCGTGCTCTCGACCACCGCGATCATGGACGCGGTGCCGGCGCGGTCGTCCAGCTCGGTGATCGCCGAGTCCAGGACCTTCGAGGTGGTCACGGACTTGGCGTCGACCAGCTGCTTCTTGCGGGAGTCCTTGTCCTTGTCGATCTCCGCGCGCAGCTCGCCGGTCGACGAGTTGAGCCAGCGCTGCAGGTCCTCGTCGACCTTCTTGTAGTCCAGCGTCAGGAAGTTCGAGATGCCCACCTGGCCTGAGCGCAGAGCGTCGTCGCGCGTGGCGGCGAACGTGGACTCCGACGAGTGCGCCGAGCTGTACCAGACGAAGCCGCTGAACACGGCGAACACGAGCATCACCACGGCGAAGACCGCGGCGAGCGCTGTGAAGATCCGCACTACTTCTTCTCCTCCGGCAAACCGAGCAGCTGGCCCAGCGACGTCAGCAGCGGCAGCTCGGGAGCCGCCTGCTGCCCGGTCGGCTCCAGGCCGGGCTGCGTGGTCGCGTTGCCGACGGGCGTCGTCGGCGTTCCACCGTACGGCGCATTCTGCGAGCCTCGCACCGACGTCGCCGAACCGCGCGCCAGAGCGCAGTACGCCTGCGTGTTCAACGGCGCGGCGGACGTGTCGTTGCCCTGGCGGATCTTGGTGCCCTCGTAGCCCACGGTGCACGGCATCGGGTCGAACACGTTCAGCGCGAGGCCGAAGTGCGCGGACCCGTCGCCCGGCGCCACGGTGAAGCCGCCACCGACGGCGATCGGGTACGTCACCGCGATCTGCTCCAGACCGTCACGCCTGGTCACGAGGATGTTCGAGGTGGTCAGCAGGTTCGCGAACACCACACCGAGGTTCGGCCCGCTCTCCTTCAGCAGCGCCGACACCTGCTGCGAGGCCGGCGGCACCGCCACGATCAACCGGCGGATGTCGCCGTCGGACGCCTTCAGCTGCTCCGCGATCAACCGCAGGTCACCGCTGAACGACCGGATCGCCCCACCCTGCGCTGCCTGCGTGGACAGCACGATCTTGCCGTCCTTGAGCAGCTGCGTCGTCTGGGGCAGGTGCTCCTTGGCCGCCGCCGTGAACGCCGCGGTGTTGTCGATCAGCACCTGCAGGTCGCCACCGGTGCCGCTGAACGCCGTGTGCAGCTCGTCGACCACGGTCTTCAGCGAGTCCGTGGGCACCGACGACGCGAACGCGTCCAGGTTGGACAGCAGCCCGTCGACCGGAGGCGGGGTCTTGGTGGCCGACCGCGGGATGACCGACCCGGCCTCCAGATAAGGCCCGGAGTCGCTCTTCGGCCGCAGGTCCACGTACTGCTCACCCACGGCCGACCGGTTCGCCACGACGGCCTCGGTCGACGCGGGCACGCGCGGCGCGTCCGAGTCGAGCTCCAGGTCGACCTCGACTCCCTCCGAGGTCAGCCGCAGCTGCCCGACCCGGCCGATCGTGACGCCGCGGTACGTGACCTCGGCGTTGGAGAAGATCCCGCCCGAGTCCGCGAGCTGCATCGTCACGACTGTCGACGAGGACTTGAACAGACCCACGTACGTCGCGCTGACGTAGGAGATGCCCAGCAACGCGACCAGCACGAACGCGCCGATCTTGAGCTTGGTGCCGCGTGTGATCACTTGCGACCTCCCAGCAGCCCACCGAGCAGATCGCCCAGCCCGGACCCGGTCCCGGTGCCGGGGCTGAGACCGGGCAGCGGGATGTTCGGCAACGGCAGCGGCGTGCCCGACGGGATCAGCGAGTCCAGCGGGGACTGCCGCGACCGGCCGAGGTTGTCGAGAACGTTGCCGAGGTTCAGGTCGAGATCGGCGTAGAGGTTCGTGTAGTCGCCCTTGATGCCGTCGACCGCCGCGTCCGGGAACGGGTAGGTCAGCAGCAGCTCGAACGCCTTGGGCAGGTTCTGCCCGGACTCCGCGAGCTTCTGCAACGTCGGCTGCAGTGCCTTCAGGTCCGCCACGATGTCGTCACGGCTCTTGTTCACCGTGTCCACCGCGACGTCCGAGAGCTTGTCCAGCGACTGCAGCAACGTCACGAGCTGGGTGCGCTGTTCGGCGATCACCCGCAGGCCGGGTTCCAGGTCCGTCAGCGCCACCGCGATCTTCTCCCGCTGCTGCGCCAACGTGCCGGCGAGGCGGTTGATCGAGTCGAGCGCGCGGACGATCTCCGCCTTGTGCTTGTCCAGCTCCCCGACGAACGTGTTCAGGTTGCCCAGCAACGAGCGGATCTGCTGCTCGTTGCCCTGCATCGCGTTGTTGAGCTCCTTGGTGATGTTCTGCAGCTGCGCCACACCACCACCGTTGAGCAGCAACGACAACGCGCCGAAGACCTCTTCGACCTCGGGGTTGCGGTTGGTCCGGTCCAGCGGAATCACCGCGTTGTCGGCCAACTTGCCGTTCGCGTCCTTGGGCTTCCCGAGCTCCACGAACTTCTCGCCGAGCAACGCGGACTGCCGCAACTTCGCGAACGCGTTGGCCGGCAGCTGCACGTCGCCGTTGACCAGCAACGTGACCTCGGCGGTCCAGCCATCAGCAGCCAGGTCGATCTGCTCGACCCGCCCGACCGGCACGTCGTTGACCTTCACGCCCGCCTGCGGGACCAGGTCCAGCACGTCCTTGAACTGCGCCTTGACCCGGTACGGGTGGTCACCGACGTCGGCGCCACCGGGCAGAGGCATGTTGTAGACGCCGTCGAACCCGCCCGAACCACAGCCGGAGACCAGCAACAACGCCGCCACCGCAACAACGAGCTTCTTCATCGCGGCGTCCCCCCAACCGGCAGGGGCAGCGGCAGCTTGCCCGCGTTGAGATCGCTGATGATCTGCGCCGGCGACTGCAGCGGCACCGCACCCGACAGGATCGGCTCCAGCTGCTTGCACGTCTGCGCGAGGATCGGCGGCACGTTGTTCGGCGTCGCCTGCTGCACCAGCTTGCAGACCAGCACGATCGGCGGCTGGTTCAGCTCGTTGATGTCCGCGCGGGTGTCGAGCGTGCCGGACGCCGCGTTGTAGGAGTTCTGCAGGTTGCCCAGGGCCAGCGGCGCCACGTCCAGCGTCTCCGCCAGTGCCGCCCGCTGGTTCACCAGCACCTGCGTGATCGAGGCGAGCTTGTCCACATTGGACTTGAGCACCTCGCGGTTGTCCTTGATGAAGCCCTGCACCTGCTGCAGGGCCGTCGCCAGCTCGTTCAACGCGGCACCGAGGTCACCGCGCTCGTCGGCCAGCAGCTTCGTGACGTCGGCGAGCTGCTTGTTGAAGTCCCGCACCTGGCTGTCGTTCGCGGCCAGCATCGCGGTGAACTTCTGCAGGTTGTCGACGGTCGCGAACAAGTCCTCTTTGGACCCCGACAGCGTCCGCGTGGCCTGGCCGAGGTTCTTCAACGTGTCGTTGAGCGCCTGGCCGTTGCCTTCGAGGTTCTTGGCCGCGGAGTTCAGCAGGTCCGCCAACGCGCCGTCGGCGTTCGCACCGTTCGGCCCCAACGCGGTCGTGAGCTTGTCCAGCGACTGGTAGAGCTCGTCCAGCTCGACCGGCGTCGCGGTGCGCTCGCGCGGGATCACGGCGTTGTCGCCCATCGTCGGCCCACCGGTGTAGGCGGGCGCGAGCTGCACGTACCGGTCGCTGACCACACTCGGCGAAACCACGACGGCCTGCGCGTTCTCCGGGATCCGCACGTCACGCGCGACCGTGAAGACGACCTTCACGGTCTTGCCCTCCGGCGTGACCTCGTCGATCGTGCCGACCTTGACGCCGAGCACCCGCACGTCACCACCGGGGTAGACGCCGACCGCGGCCGCGAAGTGCGCGGTCACCTTGCGCTCGTTCATGCCGGAGAAGATCCACCAGAGCGCTGCGGTCGCGACCAGCGCGAGCACGCACGCCATCGCGATTCCGCGTCCCAGCTTGGAGTTCACCGCGGTCGTCATCGCTGCACCCCCGGAGGCAGGCAGCCTTCCTCGTTGAACCCGACGACGCCGAGGTTCACCGAGGGCGGCAGCAGACCGCAGATGTAGGTGTCGAACCAGCGCCCGTTGCCCAGGGTGTTCGCGAACACCCGGTAGAACGGCGCCAGCAACGTGAGGCTGCGGTCGAGGTTGTCCTGGTTGCGCTGCAGGATCGTGGTGACCTTGCCGAGCTGTTCCAGGGCGGGCTTGAGCTGGTTCTGGTTGTCCTGCACCAGTCCGCTGAGCTCACGGGCCAGGTCGCGCGTGCCGGTCAGCAGCGCGCTGATCGCCTCGCGCCGCTTGCGGATCTCGCCGAGCAGCAGGTTGCCGTCGGAGAGGAGCTTCTCGAACTCCTCGTTGCGGTCCGCGAGCGTCTTGGTCAGCTTCCTGGTGTTGTCCAGGAGCTTGGCCAGCTGCTCGTCCCGCGACGAGATCGTCTTCGAGAGCGCGGACAAGCCGTCCAGCGCGCCCCGCACGTGTTCCGGCGAGTTCTTGAAGGTGTCGGACAGGACCGTGAAGCTGTCCGCGAGCTGCTTGGTGTCGATCTGACCGACGGTCGTCGCGAGCCCGTTGAACGCCTCGTTCACGTCGTACGGCGCGAGCGTGCGTTCTTTCGGGATCGGGTCGCCGGGCGAGAGCGGCTGCTGGCCCTGCGGGTCGAGAGCCAGGAACTTCTGGCCCAGCAACGTCTTGATGCGGATCATCGCCGTGGTCCGGTCGCCCACCCAGGCGTCCTTGACCTTGAACGTGACTCGCACGCGGTCGCCGTTGAGCTTGACCTTGGTGACCTTGCCGACCTTCACACCGGCGACGCGGACCTCGTTGCCCGGCACCAGCCCCGCCGCCTCGCTGAAGTCCGCGGCGTAGCTCGTGCCACCGCCGACGATCGGCAGGTCGTCCGAGTAGAACGCGGCCAGCAACAGCAGGACGATCAGCGTCAGGCTGATCGCGCCGGTCCTGATCGGGTTGCTCGTCTTCATCGGCGGCACCTCTGCTGTGTCACCGGCAACGCCGTGATCGGGATCGGGTTCGAGATGACCGGCGGGACGGCGACCTTGCCGCTCGCCTCGCACAGGTAGAAGTTGAACCACGAGCCGTAGGTCGCGGTCCGCGTGATCGTCTCGAGCTTGTTCGGCAGCTTCTGCAGGAAGCCGTCGACGATCTGCTCGTTGTCCGCCAGGTTCTTCGAGACCAGGCCGAGCTGCGCGATGTCGTTCTTCAACGGCTCGCGGCCCTGCTCCAGCAGCCCGGCCGTGGCGTTGGTCAGGTCGCCGAGCGCGGTGATCGCGTCACCGATCGGCTGGCGGTCCTGCGCGAGGCCGGACACCAGCTGCTGCAACGTGATCACGAGGTTGTTGAAGTCCTGGTCGCGCGAGTTCACGGTGTCGAGCGCGGTGTTGAGGTTGTCGACGACCTCGCCGATCACCTTGTCCTTGCTCGCCAGCGTGCTGGTCAGCGACGCCGTGTGCTGCAACAGGCTGTCGATCGTGCCGCCTTCTCCCTGCAGCACCTGGATGATCTCGAACGACAGCTTGTTCACGTCCTCCGGCGACAGCGCCTGGAAGAGCGGCTTGAAGCCGTTGAACAACACCGTCAGGTCGAGCGCGGGCTTGGTGCGGTCCAACGGGATCGTGCCGCCCTCGGGCAGCACAGCCTTGGTGTCACCGGTGCCGGACTCGAGCGCGATGTACCGCTGTCCCACCAGGTTGCGGTACTTGATCGTCGCGGTGACCGATCCCGGCAGCTTGCGGTCGCCGTCGATCGAGAAGTCGACCTCGGCGGTCTTGCGGTCGACGACCTTGATCTCGTCGACCTGCCCGACGCGCACACCGGCGATGCGGATGTCGTCACCCTCGTTCAACGCCGTGACGTCGGTGAACCGCGCCTTGTAGTCCGTGGCGCCGGCCAGGTTCACGTTGGCGATGGTCACCGCGAGCAGCGTCGTGGCGAGGATCGTGACCACCGCGAAGGTGATCAGCTTGAGCAGCGGGGCGAGCACACCCTTCACCTGACCGTCACCTCCGTGCCGCGCACGAGCGGTCCGAGCAGCAGGCTCGACCAGCTGGGCATGTCACGCGGATCCATGCCGAGCTGCGGCCCGTAGAGCGCCGCGATCAACCGGGCTTCCTCCGGGGAGTTGGCGAGCCGCAGCACGTCCTGCGCCGACGACGTCGAGGTCACGTTGCCCGCGTTGGCAGGCGGCAGGATCCCGTCGTTGGCGACGCGGGCAGGCGGCGGCGCGGTCGAACCGTCGTTCACCGGTCCCTCCGGCGGGTACTGCGGGAACGGGTCCGGCCGCGGCACGAGGTCGTAGCAACGGGGCCCGCGCTTGTCCTTGTACTCGGGCTCGTCCAGGTTCGGCTTGTACTTGCCGCGGTTCTGCGTGATCTCCAGCGTGATGTGCAGGCCCGGCTCGTTGGTGCCCTCGCCGAACGCCTTGCTGATGACCGGCTCGAACTCCGCGAGCCCCTTGAGCAGGCACGGGTACTCGGGCGCGTACTTGGCGAGCAGCTCCAGCGTCGGCCGGCTGGTGTCGGCGAGCGCGATGAGGTTGTTCTTGTTGACCGTGACGAAGCTCGTGAGGTCCTGCGACGTCGTCGTGAGCGACCCGTAGAGCGCCAGCAGGTTGTCCCGCTGCTCCACGACCGTCTTGGTCGTCGTCGTCATGTCGTTGAGCGCCTGCAACAGATCCGGCGCGGCGTCCGCGTAGACGCCTGCGACGTCCGCGAGCTTGGAGATGTTCTCCTTCAACGCGGGCAGCTGCGGGTTGAGCTCGCCGAGGTACTGGTCGAGCGACACCAGCGTCTGGCCGAGAGGCTTGCCCCGCCCGTCCAACGCCTGCGACAGCGCGGTCAGCGTGGTGGCGAGCTTCTCCGGCTGAATGGCCTGCAGCACCGGCATCAGGTTGTCCAGCACGCGTTCCAGCTCGATCGCGCTGCTGGTCTTGTCCTGCTCGATGACCGCACCCTGCTTGATGGCCGCGCTCTTCTGCTGCGGCAGCACCAGGTTCACGTACCGCTCACCGAACAACGTCTTGGGCAGCAGGCGCGCGCTGACGTTGCCCGGGATCTCGTTCACCTTGTCCGGCAACAGCGCGAGCTCCAGCTCGGCCCCGTTCCCGCTGCTGCGAATGGCCTTCACCGAGCCCACGATCAGCCCGCGCACCTTGACGTCGCTGGCCGTCTGCAGCTGGTTGCCGATGTGGTCGGTCTTGAGCGTGACCTTGACGTAGTCGCCGAAGGCGTCCTTGTACAGCGCCACGGTGAGCGACAGGAACATGGCGATCGCGAGAAGAAAGGCGATGCCCAGCACGCGTTTCTTCATCCCGCGATCCTCACCGTCGTCGTGGCACCCCAGATCGCGAGGCTCAGGAAGAAGTCGAGCAGCGCCGTCGTCACGATCGCCGTCCGCACCGCCCGGCCCACAGCCACACCCACGCCGGCCGGACCGCCGGACGCGCGGTAGCCGTAGTAGCAGTGCGTCATGATGATCACGACCGCGAAGACCAGCACCTTGCCGAACGACCACAGCACGTCGATCGGCGGTAGGAACAGGTTGAAGTAGTGGTCGTACGTACCGGCGGACTGCCCGTAGAACTCCACCGTGATCGTCCGCGCCGCGAGGTAGCTCGTCAGCAGCCCGATCACGTACAGCGGGATGATCGCCACGAACCCGGCGATGATCCGCGTGGTCACCAGGAACGGCAGGCTGGGGATGCCCATGACCTCGAGGGCGTCGATCTCCTCGGAGATCCGCATGGCACCGAGCTGAGCCGTGAAGCCAGACCCGACGGTTGCTGACAGCGCGAGCCCGGCAACGAGCGGCGCGATCTCACGGGTGTTGAAGTAGGCGGACACGAACCCGGCGAACGCGGACGTGCCGATCTGGTTGAGGGCCGTGAAGCCCTGCAAGCCGACCACCGTGCCGGTGAACACGGACAGCCCGACCATCACACCGATCGTGCCGCCGATGACCGCCAGAGCCCCGGACCCGAAGCTGACCTCGGCCAGCAGCCGCAGAGTCTCCTTCATGTACCGCTTGAGCGCACGAGGCGTCCACGCCAGCGCCTTGAGGTAGAACGCCAGCTGGTCGCCGAATCCGTCCAGAGCGGACAGCGCCTTGTTCGCCATCGTCAGCTCCCCTTCGCGGGCACGACCTGCAGGTAGATCGTGGTGAGGACGAAGTTGACGAAGAACAACAACAGGAACGTGATGACCACGGCCTGGTTCACCGCGTCACCCACGCCCTTGGGACCACCGGCCGGGTTGAGCCCCCGGTACGCGGCCACGATGCCCGCGATGAACCCGAAGATCAGCGCCTTGAGCTCACTGATCCACAGGTCCGGCAGCTGCGCCAGCGCGGAGAAGCTCGCCAGGTAAGCGCCGGGCGTGCCGTCCTGCATGATCACGTTGAAGAAGTAGCCACCGAGCACACCGACGACGCTCACCATGCCGTTGAGCAGCACCGACACCAGCATCGCAGCCAGTACGCGGGGTACGACCAGGCGCTGGATCGGACTCACGCCGAGGACTTCCATGGCGTCGATCTCTTCCCGGATCTTGCGCGAGCCGATGTCCGCACAGATCGCACTACCGCCCGCACCCGCGATCAGCAACGCCGTCACGATCGGGCTGGCCTGCTGAATGATCGCCAGCACGCTGGCCGCACCGGTGAACGACTGCGCACCGATCTGCCGGGTGAGGCTGCCGAGCTGCAACGCGATGACCGCACCGAACGGAATGCTGACCAGCGCCGTCGGCAACACCGTCACGCTGACGATGAACCAGCTCTGCTGAATGAACTCCCGCAACTGGAACGGCCTGCGGAACGACGTCCGCACCACGTCGATGCCGAGCTGACAGAGCTTCCCGGTCTCCCGTAGCGCCCCAGCGCCGGGAAAAGTCGTGGGCGCGGTCACAGCACACCACCCTGACGCGGCCAGGGGCTGGGCGTGGGCGCCTGCGCGCCGGCGTGCACGTTGTACCGAGCCAGGTCATCCGGCGTGAGGCTCGCGATGATCCCCTGCTGCGCCTCGTACGGCAGCTGGTGAATGATCGACATGACGCGGTCTTTCCGCCTGCGCACCGCATCCCGGAACGGCAGCCCTGGCGTCGGCTCCAGTTGCGGCACCACCCCGCGCATGTCCTCGTCCGGCGACCCGTCCGAGTGCCCGGCATCCGCATGAGCCTGCTCGGCAGCCATCGTGGCCTGGTCCTTCTCCTCGGACATGCCGATCGGCCCGAGCCGCCGCCCGTTGAGGAACTGCTCCACAACCGGCTCGTCACTGGTGAGGAGAACTTCCCTCGGCCCGAACATGACGAGCTCGCGGCGGAACAACATGCCGAGGTTGTCCGGCACGGTCCGGGCAATGTTGATGTTGTGCGTGACGATCAGAATCGTCGCGTCGATCTGAGCGTTCAAATCGATGAGGAGCTGGCTCAGATACGCCGTGCGCACCGGGTCCAGCCCGGAGTCGGGTTCGTCGCAAAGGATGATCTCGGGGTCCAGCACCAGCGCCCTGGCGAGCCCGGCCCGCTTGCGCATACCGCCGGAAATCTCACCAGGCAGCTTCTTCTCCGCCCCGACGAGACCGACCATCTCCATCTTCTCAAGGACAATCCTGCGAACCTCGGCCTCCGTCTTGCGAGTGTGCTCCCGCAACGGAAACGCGATGTTGTCGTACAGATTCATCGACCCGAACAGCGCACCGTCCTGAAACAGCACGCCGAACATCTTCCGAATCTCGTACAACCGGTGCTCAGAACACCGGACAAGATCCGTCCCGTTGATGACGATCTTGCCCTGCTCCGGCTTGAGCAGCCCGACCAACGACTTCAGGAACACGCTCTTGCCGGTACCGGACGGCCCGAGCATCACGCTGACCTCACCCGGCGGCAACGTGAGCGAGACGTCCTGCCAGATGGTCTGCTTGCCGAAGGACTTGGTCAGGCCCTCAACGACCACCTCGACGCCCATCCGCACCTCCGCACACGCCCGAAGACGCCGTGGCGATCGGCGTCACACTGGGGCAACGAGTTCGTTCGCGGCAGGTTACTCACCAGTTGGCCTAATGGCGGTTGCGTTCAGATAACACCACACAGCGTGACCTCGCAAAACGGTCACAGCCACCTGGACCACTGCCTGACAACCGGGAAATCCACCGCACATGTGAGCCCAGGCACACCACCGCCGATGCCGCCGGCGAGGCGCCCCGAAGCCGACGGCGGGGAAGCACGCGGCGCAAGGCGCCCATCGCACGGTGACCACCTGCGGACCCAGCGCAAGGCGCCCCCCGCCCGGTCGCGATTCGTGCGGAACAGGACTCGCTCACCGCAAGCCGACCACCCGCCTGGTCGCGGATCGCCCAGCACGGGACTCGCTCACCGCAAGCCGACCACCCACGGCCCCCACACGCACGCTGCCGCAGGCGTCCCCCCGACCTGGGAACCCCTGCATCACAACGTACTCACCGGGTCCGACAAGATCGGAACGCACAAAAAACGGGCGTGCACCCCCGTTGAAAGGTGCACGCCCGTTCAGGCACTGCAAGGCAGAGCGCAAACCCCCGAAGGGGCTCAGATCACTTGAGGGTGATCTTGGCGCCGGCAGCCTCGAGCTTCTCCTTGGCGGCGTCGGCGACGTCCTTCGCCACGCCCTCGAGGATCGCCTTCGGAGCGGACTCGACCAGCTCCTTGGCCTCCTTCAGGCCCAGGCCCGAGACGACCTCGCGGACGACCTTGATGACCTGGATCTTCTTGTCGCCAGCCGACTCGAGGATGACGTTGAAGTCCGTCTGCTCCTCGACCTCGGCAGCGCCACCGGCGGCGGGGCCGGCGACAGCGGCAACGGCGACGGGCGCCGCGGCGGTGACCTCGAAGGTCTCCTCGAACTGCTTCACGAACTCGGACAGCTCCAGGAGGGTCATCTCCTTGAAAGCGTCGAGCAGCTCTTCGGTGCTGAGCTTCGCCATGATCGGCGTTCCTTTCTGTGTCCCGCGCGAAAGCGTCGGGTGTGTCTTCGGGTGATCAGCTTTCGGCGGGAGCGTCGGCCTCGGCGGCGGGTGCCGCAGCGGCCTTCTTCTCCTGCAGGGCAGCAGCCAGGCGAGCGACCTGGGAAGCCGGGGCGTTGAACAGACCCGCGGCCTTGGCCAGGTTGCCCTTCATCGCGCCCGCGAGCTTCGCGAGCAGCACCTCACGGCTTTCGAGGTCTGCGATAGCAGTGACCTCTTCGACCGAGAGCGGGCGGCCATCCATGTAGCCGCCCTTGATGACCAGGGCCTTGTTGTCCTTCGCGAAGTCGCGGATCGCCTTGGCGGCGTCGACGGGCTCGCCCTCGACGAACGCGATGGCGGTCGGACCGGCCAGAAGGGCCTCGAGGCCCTCGATGCCGGCGTCCGCAGCGGCCAGTTTGACCAGCGTGTTCTTCGCGACGGTGTACTTGGTGCCCGCGCCGAGAGCGCGACGCAGCGTGGTGAGCTGCGCCATGGAGAGGCCACGGTACTCGGTGACAACCGCTGCCGAGCTGCTGCGGAACTGGTCCGCGAGCTCAGCGACCGCCGTAACCTTCGTGGGCTTCGCCATGATCGCCTCCTCTCTGGGCTGGGTTAGACCGCCAGCCGAGAAGGCTCCGAAACAACAAAAACGCCCACGCGCACAAGCAGCACGGGGCGTCACAACGAACTTGAGCCTCGTCCTCCCTGCGCGGGCCGCCCGTGTTGCAACGGGGCCTTCGTTCTCCTCGCGGAGAAAACCAGCGGTCTTCGGTAGAACCACGATGAGACTACGCGAGTCGTGTCCGCCGATCCAAATCGGCATGATGTGACCTGTGACCGACGAGCCCGGCAAGGACCTCGCGCCCCGCCAGCCGCAGCCCCCTGCCCCTCAGGTGGACCCGGAGCAGCTGCGGCAGTTCCAGGAGTTCCAGCGCTTCCAGGAGTACCAGCGCTACCAGGAGGCCACGGGCCAGGCTTCCCAGCCTCAAAAACCCCAGGGCAAGCGCTGGTGGCTGGTCGTCCTGGCCAGCAAGCTCTTCTGGCGCGCCTTCTTCTTCCTGGTCCTGCTCTTCGCCGCGATCTGGGCCTACAACCACTACTTCGGCCGCGACGACGCGGGCGACATCGCCCAGGACAGCGGCGGCGTGACGGGCCCGGCCCAGGGCCTCTCCGCCCCAGCGGGCCTGCAGGGCACAGTCGGCATGTTCTACAAGCACGTCTCCTTCGCCGACACGACCCGCGCCTGCACCCTCTTCCTGCGCGACGACACCCGCCAGAAGTTCGCCAACGCCCACAACGCAAGCGATTGCGCGGCCGCGGTCAAGTCCCTGAAGACCCAGGTCACCAGCGTCGACAAGTACCAGCAGGTCATGTTCCCGCCGGACATGCTCAAGACCCCGACCACCAACAAGGTCACCATCAACTCGTGCGAGCTGACCGTCGAGGGCGGCCCGCGGCTGGGCACGTTCGTCGTGGAGAAGGTCGGCTCCGGCTGGGTCATCACCGACTGGTCACCGAGCACCTGTGGTTGATTGGGGTGCATGGCAAACGCACTGGGGGTGCCCAGCCCTGACAAGGTCGCGTACATGGACGACGTCGCCGCGGCCGCCGTCGACTACAAGCGCCACCTGCTCACCCTGCTCGAGCTGAGTCCCGGCCTGTCCGTGCTCGACCTGGGCTGCGGCCCCGGCGCGGACCTGCCGTCGATGGCGGACGCGGTCACCACGTCCGGCCGGATCGTCGGCGTCGACATCGACCAGCAGATGGTCGACGCCGCCAGCGCGCGCTTCCACGACCACCCGCACGTCGAGATCCACCTGGCCGACGGTCACACGCTCCCGTTCGAGGACAACACCTTCGACCGGGCGAGGACGGACCGCGCACTGCAGCACGTCGCGGACCCGTCGACCGTCCTGTCCGAACTCCTGCGCGTGCTCAAGCCGGGCGGCCTGCTGCGCATCGGCGAACCCGACTGGGACTCGCTCGTCGTGGACGGCGACCTCGAGATGAACCGGGCGTTCAACCGATTCACGTGCTCGACGATGGTCCGCAACGCCACCATCGGCCGCCGGCTGGCCCGCCTGGCCCGCGCGGCCGGCTTCGAGGTCGAGGCCGTCCACACGGCCGCGCCGACGTTCCACGACTTCGCCCAGGCGGACAACATCTTCGCCTTCACCCGCAACACGGAACGAGCGATCCGGGCCGGCGCGATCGACCGGGCGGACGGCGAGCGCTGGTTGACCGAACTGCGGACGGGCGACTTCTTCGCCGCGCCGCTGATGTTCCTGCTGGCGGCTCGCAAACCCTGGTGACACAACGCGAAAGGCCCCCGGAAACTCCGGGGGCCTTTCACGAACGAGCTAGAACCGCGAGGCTCAGGCCTCGTCCACCAGCATGTTGCGGGTGCGGTTCGGGTCAACCGGGATGCCAGGGCCCATCGTCGTGGAGACGGTGACCTTCTTGACGTACCGGCCCTTGGCGGCGGACGGCTTGGCGCGGAGCACCTCGTCCAGAGCAGCCGCGTAGTTCTCGACCAGCTTCTCGGGGTCGAACGACACCTTGCCGATGACGAAGTGCAGGTTGGCCTGCTTGTCAACGCGGAAGTTGATCTTACCGCCCTTGATGTCGTTCACCGCCTTCGCGACCTCGGGGGTCACGGTGCCGGTCTTGGGGTTCGGCATCAGGCCACGCGGGCCCAGGATGCGGGCGATGCGGCCGACCTTCGCCATCTGGTCGGGGGTCGCGATCGCGGCGTCGAAGTCGAGCCAGCCACCCTGGATGCGCTCGATCAGGTCCTCGGAGCCAACGGCGTCCGCACCGGCGGCCTCGGCCTCAGCGGCCTTGTCACCGGTTGCGAAGACGATCACGCGGGCGGTCTTGCCCGTACCGTGCGGCAGGTTCACGGTGCCGCGGACCATCTGGTCGGCCTTGCGAGGGTCGACGCCGAGGCGGATCGCAACCTCGACGGTGGAGTCCAGCTTCACCTTGGACGTTTCCTTGGCGAGCTTGGCGGCCTCCAGCGGCGAGTACAGCCGCTCCCGGTCCACCAGCTCGGCGGCGGCCTTGTAGGCCTTGCTGCGCTTCATAACTTCTGTCCTTACCGTGGATCAGTTCGTGGTGAATGAGCCGCGCTCGGCTCTCCCACGCTTGCTAAAGAGGGTGTGATCAGCCTTCGACCGTGATGCCCATGGAACGGGCGGTGCCGGCGATGATCTTCGCGGCCTGGTCGATGTCGTTCGCGTTCAGGTCGACCATCTTGGTCTGGGCGATCTGGCGGACCTGCTCCATGGTCACCTTGGCGACCTTGAGACGGTGCGGCTCGCCGGAGCCCTTCTCAACACCAGCGGCGGCGAGGATGAGTCGCGCGGCCGGCGGGGTCTTCAGCTTGAAGTCGAACGAACGGTCTTCGTACACGGAGATCTCAACCGGCACGACCTGACCGCGCTGCGACTCGGTCGCGGCGTTGTAGGCCTTGCAGAACTCCATGATGTTGACGCCGTGCTGACCCAGCGCGGGACCAACGGGCGGCGCCGGGTTGGCGGCACCAGCCTTGATCTGCAGCTTGATGATCGCTGACAGCTTCTTCTTCTTGGGTGGCATTGTCCGTACTTCCTGTTATTGCGGTGTCCGCGCGCGGCCCTGCCAGCCGCAGCGTGGCCGAACGATCCCCTCGTGAGAGGAGACCGGTCAGATCTTGGAGACCTGGCTGAACGACAGCTCGACCGGCGTCTCCCGGCCGAAGATCGACACCAGGACCTTCAGCTTCTGGCCGTCCGCGTTGACCTCGCTGATCGTCGCGGGCAGCGTGGCGAACGGTCCGTCCATGACGGTGACCGACTCGCCCACCTCGAAGTCGACCTCGATGGTCGGCTTCGGCGCGGTGGTGGAGGCGGCCTTCTTGCCCTCGGCCGGCTTCTGCTCGCCCTGGGGGAGCAGGAACTTCAGCACCTCGTCGATCGTGAGGGGCGAGGGCTTGGAGGTGGCTCCGACGAACCCGGTCACGCCCGGCGTGTTGCGGACGGCGCTCCAGGACGCGTCGGTGAGCTCCATGCGGACCAGGATGTAGCCGGGCAGCACCTTGCGCTGCACCAGCTTGCGCTGGCCGTTCTTGATCTCGGTGACCTCTTCGGTCGGCACCTCGACCTGGAAGATGTAGTCCTCCATGTCGAGCGTGTGGATACGAGTCTCAAGGTTGGCCTTCACCTTGTTCTCGTAACCGGCGTACGAGTGCACGACGTACCAGTCGCCGGGCGCGTGGCGCAGGGCCTGACGCAGCTCTTCGGCGGGGTCGGCGATCTCTTCGTCGATCGGGGTCTCGTCGATCGCGAGGACGTCAACGTCCTCAGCGGTCTCTTCGGCCTCGTCCGCGACGTCGGTGTCCTCGTCGTCGGAGTCCACAGCGTCCGACTCGACCGTCTCGTCGAGCGCGGTGTCCTCGGACACCTCGTCGTCGAGCAGGTCGGTCTTCTCCTGGGCGTCTACGCCGTTATCGGAGGTCACTGTGGATCTCGCTTCCTGATTGCAGCGGCAGCTGTCCGGCTCAGCCGAACAACTCGAAAACAGCCGCGCCGAAGCCGAGGTCGAGAGCCCACACCAGCGCAACCATGAACACCACGAACACGAGGACAACGCCCGTGTACGTGACGAGCTGCTTGCGCGTCGGCCAGATCACCTTGCGGAGTTCGCCGATGACCTCGCGGATGTAGCGGAAGAACCGCCCGATCAGCGAGGGACGCTTCTCCTGTCCTTCACGGGTCTTGGTCGGGCGACCCTTCTTCGCGTCCTCGTCCGACTCCTCGGACTTGGCGACGCTCTTCTTCGACTCAGCGCTGCTGCCGTCCTTGCGGGCGGCCGGGCGAGAGGAGGCACGACGTTCACGTCGCGCCGCAGCAGTGGACGGCCGGACAGCGCCTTCGCGCTCCTCCGGCTGGTCCTGCTCGCGGCCCTCGCTCATGCCGTCCTCCACTCGACCGATGACGCTTCGACAGCAGGGGCGACAGGACTTGAACCTGCAACCTGCGGTTTTGGAGACCGCTGCTCTGCCAGTTGAGCTACACCCCTTTGAGATCCCGAACGAGACCCCCTGGCGCACAAGATTGAAAGTGTACGGGAGCCTCCCCGGACCACTCCAACCAGACCGCCCAAGCATTTGCCGAGCGGCCTGTCGCACAGCCTACCCATACGAGTGCCGAGAACACGAATCAGGGTCGGGCAACTGCGCCCGACCCCGTGTGTCAAAGAACACGTACGCGAGCAAAAGCGCCGGTCAGGACCGACTTGCCCTCGAAAGCCGCGTTGATGTTGACCTTCACAGTTCCGTCTTCGAAATCCTTGGTGACCTTCGCGGACACCTCGACCAGCGCACCCTCGTCGTCGTTGGGCACCACGACCGGCCGGCCGAACCGGCAGCCGTACTCGACGATCGCGCCGGGGTCGCCGATCCACTCCGCGACGATCCGCGACGCCACGGCCATCGTCAGCATGCCGTGCGCGATGACGTCCGGGAGGCCGACGTCCTTCGCGGTCTTCTCGTTCCAGTGGATGGGGTTGAAGTCCAGCGAGGCGCCCGCGTAGCGGACCAGGTCGTCGCGCTTGAGGCGGACGGACAGCGCCGGCAGCTCGGTGCCGACCGCGGTGACGATCTTCGAAGTCACGCGTCTTCTCCCCTCACGACGAGCATCGACTTGGCGGTCGTGACGGGCTCGCCGTCGACCGTGCTGATCTCCGTCCGCACGGTGACCATGTCGTTGCCCATGCGGGACGTGATGGCGTCGATGTGCGCCACGCACACGAGCTGGTCGCCCGCGGTGATGGGGCGGTGGTGGATGAAGTTCTGGTCGCCGTGCACGACGCGGCTGTAGTCGAGCTTCAGCTCCGGGTCGAACATCACCGTCTCGTTGGTCTTCATCGACACCACGATCGCGAACGTCGGTGGCGCGATGACATCCCTGTGCCCCAACGCCTTCGCGGCTTCGGCGTCGCGGTAGGCCGGGCTGGTCGCACCGATGGCGTCGGCGAACTCGCGGATCTTCTCGCGGCTCACGTCGTACGGCGTCGACGGCGGATAACTACGTCCGGTGAAAGCGGGGTCGAGAGGCACCTGAGCAGCCTATACGGCCCCGGAAACCACGCGGAAACGACGAAGCCCGCCCCAGTTGCGGGACGGGCCTCGTCGAAGATTCGCTACGCGCTCAGCGGGTTTCCTTGTGCGCGCGGTGCGTCTTGCAGTTCGGGCAGAACTTCTTGATCTCCAGGCGGTCCGGGTCGTTGCGCCGGTTCTTCCTGGTGATGTAGTTCCGGTGCTTGCACTCCTCGCACGCGAGGGTGATCTTCGGGCGTACGTCGGTTGCAGCCACGGTCCTTGCCTTCCTGAGAGCACACGGGCCCCGAACACCCAGTGCGGGCTTACCGCCTGGCGGGGATCTTGCGAGTAGCGGTGGCCGGACTTGAACCGGCGACACAGCGATTATGAGCCGCTTGCTCTACCAACTGAGCTACACCGCTTTACACAACTACAGCCGCAGCGCTCAGGCACTGCGGCAAGTAGTGGAGCCCCTTTACGGAATCGAACCGTAGACCTTCTCCTTACCATGGAGACGCTCTGCCGACTGAGCTAAAGGGGCTTGCTCTTTCGTTCTTGCTGAGCTGTGGAGAACTCTACAACACGCGGCAACCAAGAACGAAATCCGGGGGTGCCTCTAGTGCACCAGGGTGAGCACCGTCTCATCGCGAGCACCCCTGACCTGCACCGTTCGGGCGCGCAGCCACGCCTCGAAGCGGTCCTCGGACAGCGGACGCGAGATCAGGTAGCCCTGCGCCACGTCGCAGCCCATGCCGACGAGTTGATCGCGAGCGGCGTCGTCCTCAACGCCTTCCGCGACAACCACAAGACCGAGCGAATGGCCGAGCTCCACGATCGACCGGACCACGGCCATGTCGCCGAGATCCGTGCCCATCCCGAGCACGAACGACTTGTCGATCTTCACCTCGTCCACCGGCAGCTGCCGCAGGTACGCGAGCGACGAGTAGCCGGTGCCGAAGTCGTCGACCGCCAGCACGACACCGATCGCGTGCAGGCGCCGCAGCACCGGCAGAGCGCGCTCGGGATCGGCCATGACGCCCGACTCGGTGAGCTCGAAGGTCAGCAGCCCGGACGGCACGTCGTGGCGCTGCAGAGCGGCGGACACGCGGTTCGGGAAGTCCTCGTCGCCCAGCGTCCGCACGGACAGGTTGACCGCGATGGACATCCGCAGCCCGCGGTCGAGCCAGCGGCGCACGCGTTCGAGCGCGCGGTCCATCACGAAGTCCGTCAGCACGTCGACCAGACCGGTGGCCTCGACGGCGGGCACGAACTCGTCCGGGTCGACGCGGCCGAACTCCGGATGTGTCCAGCGCACCAACGCTTCCGCGCCCACGACCTGACGTGACGGCAGGGCGACCTTCGGCTGGTAGTGCACCGAGATCTGCCCGGTCTCGACGGCCTGGCGGAACTGCGTCACGAGCTGGAAGCGACGCAGGAACAGGTGGCCCATCGAGGGCGCGTAGGCCTTGACCGGCGTGCCCTCCGACGTCGCGCGCACGGCGACGTCCGCCCGCTGCAGCAACGCGTCGGGGTCCGGGTCCTCGGTCTCGGAGTCCGCTTTGGACGCGTAACCGACGACCGCGGAGGCCTCGACCGTGAGCCGATCCACGGGGTAGGGCACGGAAAGCCCGGCCCGCAGCCGTTCCGCGATCTCGTGCGCGTCACCGGCACGCGAGTCGTCCAGGAACGCCGCGAACGCGCCACCTTCCAAGCGGGCCAGCGGAACGTCGGCGCCGAGGGCATCACGCAGCCGGCGCCCGGCCGCGACGACCATGCGGTTTCCCCAGGCCTGGCCCAGCGCGTCGGACACCGTCGACAGGATGTCGAGGTCGATGCGCAGCACCACGCCCTTCTGGGAGTCGCGCAACGGTTCGGCGCACGCCTCGCGCAGGCCCGGCCGGTTCAGCAGGCCGGTCAGCGGGTCGTGGTAGGCGTCGTGGCGCAACCGGGCCAGCAGGCGCCGGTTGTCGACGGCCGTCGCGAGGTGCGAGGCCAGCGTCCTGAGCAGCTGGATGTCCGCCTTGCCGAACCCGCGCCAGCGCGAGAGCCGGTCGTGCGCCTCGACCGCGCCGAGCAGCTGCGTCGCACCGCGCAACGGGACGACGAGCGCTTCTTGCGCGTCACGGCGCAGCAGGGCCTCGGTGACGTCCTCGGTGGCGTCGGCGACGCGGTAGTAGCGGACGTGCGTGCCGGGCAACTGCAGGATCGGGTCCTCGCGCACGGCCCGCGGGTCGGTCGCGGCCATCTCGTCGGGCAGCGGTTCGCCGGCGACGAGGGTGATCATGGCTTCCTGCGGGTCGGTGCGCAGGCGCAGCACGACCCGGTTCGCGTTGAGCTGCTCGCGGATGCGTTCCGCGATGAGCTGCCACTCGTCCTCTTCGACACCCGTCGTCAGGTCGTCGTCGGGCTGGCGCGGGCCGGTGCCGTGCTGTCCCGACCTCGCGACACGGAGGCTGACTTCGCTCAGCGCCTCGAGGTCGCGCTGTTCGCGCAGCAGTCCCGAGTAGGCGAGATAGGTGGCGACGATGCCCGCGAGCACCAGGATGATCAGGACGCCGCCCCACTCGGTGGTGGAGACGATCTGGTAGCCGACGAGGCCGGCCGAGGTGTTCAGCAGGGCCACGACGAGCGTCTGCAGCACGAGACGGACGCTGTTGCCCACGCGCATCGACTTGCCCATGAGCCGCAACGCGCAGAGGCCCAGCACGCTCGCGAGCAGCGGCACGGTGATGGTGCCGACGAAGGCACCCGCCCAGAACGGTCCGCCCGCGCCGATCATCCTGTTCACGGCCTCGGCGGCGGCGAACGCGACCGAGATCTCCATGAACATGAGGCCCGCGTTGTACACCGCGCGGTCGAGGATCCGCCTGCCGAGCAACGTGCCCACGCCCGCGACCACGTGCGCGGCGAGCACGACCTCGAACGGCGCTACGAGCAAGCCCAGGACCAGCGGGATCTCGGTGAAGGAGATCGTCCACGCGACGCCGCTGCGGACGTCGACGTTGATCGCGAGCTGTTCCGCCAGCAGGAAGCCGACGACGAGAAGGGGGCCGATCCAGAAGAGGGAGGTGTTCTCCTTCTCCGGGAGCCATGCCGCGACCATGCCCGCGCAGACGACGCCTGCCACCAGGAGGGTGACGGCGAACGCGCTGAACGCGCGGTTGGTCGACTTGGCCGACCAGGCGGCCGAGTCCGACACGGGGGCCGACGCTCGGTCGGACATCCAGCCTCCTCGTCGGCCTGGGGTGGGGGGACCTCTAGGCGTGACTGAGGGGTCCCGCACTTGGCGATCAGGACCCCTCCAGGGGCACCAATGTACCCCGCTCGGGGGACGAAATGGCAGGTCGAGCACCCCGTGTGACTTCGATTCACCCAGACGTGGTTACACGCTCAGGTGTCCGCGGAGCACCGTCACGGCCTGCCCGGAGAGCAGTACGCGATCTTGGTCGAGGGTCGCCCTGACGAACCCCCCACGCGGCGACGCCTGCTCCGCCAGCAGGTCAGCGCGCTGGAGCCGAGGCACCCAATAGGACGCCAGCGTGCAGTGGGCCGAACCGGTGACGGGGTCCTCCGGGATGCCGGCGGCCGGATAAAAACAGCGACTCACGATGTCCGCGTCGCCGTCGCCGATCGCCGTCACGATTACTCCGCGTGACGATATCTGTGTCAGTCCTTGGACATCAGGTCGCAAGGAACGGACTTCCGCGGCGCTTTCCAACTCGATCAGGTAGTCGAAGCGCCCACGCGAGACGGACTTGATCGTCGCATGTGGCAGCGCTTCTACTAGTCCGATTGGCGGGTCAGTCAACTCTGGAGGGTCCGCCGGGAAGTCCATCCGGACCCATCCATCGTCATTCACGCATGTGAGGGGCCCACTACGCGTGGTGAACGTCTGCTCTCCGCCCAGCACATGAGCGGTGGCGAGGGTGGCGTGCCCGCACAGGTCGACTTCGACCGTCGGCGTGAACCAGCGCAGGTGGTTGTCGGGGGTCACGAACGCCGTCTCGGCGTGCTTCATCTCGGCCGCGACGGCCTGCATCCAGGCGTCGTCGCGAGGCTCGGTCAGGAGCACGACGCCGGCCGGGTTGCCCGCGAAGGGCCGGTCAGTGAACGAATCCACCACGTAGATCTCCACACCCCGACCTTCCCATGCTCAGATGGGGGCGTGAGCGAGATCTTCACGTACCGCGAATCGGATCCGGACTCCCTGCTGCCGACGTGGGGCGCGATCCGCACGCACGGGCTGAACTGGCAGCCGGGCTGGGACCTGCCGGCGTTGCTCGACGAGTGGGAGACCAGGCTGACCGGCGTCGACGACCCGGACACCGCGGCGATCGTGACGCTGCCGAGCCACGAGACCGCGGACGCGCTCCCCTTGGTGCGGCACGGGTTCGCGCCCCTGATCGTGGTCGCCGAGCGGCGCGCGGGGCACGCCGTCGCGCAGCGCCCGTCCGATGTGACCATCCGGCCGGCCACGCACGCGGACCTGGACGTCGCGGTCGAGTTGAACATGCACACCATCAGGTACGACACGGCGTTCGGCATGATCAGCGAACGACCGAACAGCGCGGAACACCTGCGAACCACGTACACCGAGGTGCTCGACCGCGACCACGAGTCGATGTGGCTCGCCGTCCGCGGCGACACGCCCGTCGGCATGGCGTACGCCGACATGCCGTCGCACGCCCAATGGATGGAGCGCTTCACCGAGGCGCGACCGTTCGCGTACCTCGGCCACCTCGGCATCCGGCCGGACGCACGTGGAAGCGGAGCCGGGAGTGCGCTCGTGGCGCACGTCCACTCGCTTTTGGACGGTGCCGGCGTGGCGTCGGCCCTGCTCCACCACGCGTTGCCGAACCCGCGCTCGACGCCGTTCTGGTACTCGCACGGGTACCGGCCGCAGTGGACGACCTGGGTCCGGCGACCGGCTTTGCGCACGTCCCCCGGCGTGTCTTCGTGACCCGAACGGCCTAGTGGCGCATGATCTACCCGTTCACACAAGCGAAGAACCCAAACGACACCGTACTTGTGGAACGAATTCGGCCTCTATATCGACAAAGGGGTAGCGGATTCGGACACCACACCTGGGGGGTCGAGATGGAACTCAGCGGAAGAGCAAGGTCGATGTTGCGGGCCGTCGAGGCGGGCCGTGCCGAGGTCACCGGCGGCACAGAGCCCGAGCTGTACGTCGACGGACTGCCCTGCTGCGACCAGATGGCGACGCACGACCTCGTGCACGCGGGACTGCTGCGCCCCACGCAGCCGACGAGCTTCGGCCGCCGCGTCTGCGCGGAACTGACCGACGACGGCCGGGCAGCACTCGCCGTGAGTTGATCGGCGTGTTGGTCGCCCAATGATCGAACATCTGTTCGACATGGGGTATGCTGCGCGCTGAGGCCGGCACGCAAGAGAGAGGAAGCTCTTGCGCGCCGGCTTCAACCTTCTCCTGTGGACTCAAGCCACCTTCTGCTGCGTGCCCACGTTCATCCGGTTCCAGAGGTTGATCGCACCGATGGCGATCATGAGACCGGCGAGCTGCTCCTCGTTGTAGTGCCTGGCGGCCTCGTCCCACACCTCGTCGCTCACGTGCACCTGCGTGACCTGCTCGGCGAGCGCGAACCCGGCCCTCTCGGCGTCGCTGTAGTACGGCACGTCCCTCCAGCCGGCGACGGCGTAGACCTTCTCGTCCGCCACCTTCGCCTCGCGCAGGAGCTTGGTGTGGTAGTCGATGCACGCGCCGCAGCCGTTCATGATGCTGACGCGCAGGCAGATCAACTCGACGTAGTCCTTGTCCAGCCCCGTCTTCCCGGCGGCGGCGGACAGGTCCAGCAGCGCCTTCATCGCACCGGGCACGGACATGATCGGGTTGGCGATCCTCATCTTCGTTCTCCCTGTCTTCATCGTCTTCTGCCCTCTCGACCCGGCAGGAGACGCAGGTGTGACAGGTCTGCCGAAGATTTTTTCCTAGGCGCTCAGCCCCTGGCCGAGGCCGCCGTCGACGGCCAGTTCGGAGCCGGTCGTGAAGGTGGCGTCGAACGCCAGGAAGAGCACCGCGTCTGCCACCTCGTTCATCGTGCCGTGGCGCTTGAGCGGCGTCGCGCGGTCGCCTTGCTCCTTGAACTGCCGCAGAACCTCTTGCGGCACACCGGTCACGCCCATCGACGGCGTGTCGACGAAGCCTGGGCTGACGACGTTGACCCGGATGTTTTCGGGGGCCAGTTCCGCGGCGAGCCCCCTGGAGAACGCCCTGACGGCGGCCTTCGCGCCCGCGTAGACGCTCAGGCCCGGTGAGCCCAGGTTCACCGCGACGCTGGTGGTGAAGACGATCGAGCCGCCCGGCTTGATCAGCGGGGCCAGGTGCTGGGCGGTGAAGAAAGCGCCCTTGGTGTTCACGTCGAACGTGCGGTCGTAGTCGGCCTCAGAGGTGGTGTCGAACGGCGTGAGGGTGGAGAAGCCGACGTTGATGAACAGCAGGTCGATGTCGCGGAGTCGTTGTGCGACTTCGGCTTTGAGGGTCGCGATGTCGTGCAGGTTCGCCGCGTCGGAGGCGATGGCGTGGGCCTTGACGCCCTCGGCCTTCTCGACCGTGCGGCCCGTGAGGAGCACCTCGGCGCCACCGTCGACCAGCTTGTCCACCACCGCGCGGCCCATGCCGTGCGTGCCGCCGGTGACGACGGCCCTCTTCCCCAGGTACTTCATTTCCGGATCTCCTCGATGACGCTCGCGATGCTGTGCGCGCCGTGGCCGTTGCGCTGGGCGCGTCGGAACAGGTCGTGCAGGGCCTGCGGGACCGTGACGTCGAGGTCTTGTTCCTCGTTGGCACGCGTGAGCAGGCGCAGGCCCTCCACGTTGATGTCCAATGCGGACACATCGGTCTCGTAGTTCTGGTGCGCGGTCTGCTCGCCCATCTCGGGCAGGAAGGTGCCGACGGTGGCGAGCCAGTCGGTGGCCATCGGCGTGAACTGCCGCGGCGTGATGCCGGCGGTCTGGACGAGTGCCTGTGCCTGCAGGTAGCCGGCGAACGTCGACCACATGATCCCGAGCAGCGCGAGGTCGTACAGCGCGGCCAGCCCGGCGTCCTCACCGACGTGGACGGGCTCGCCGAACGCTTCGAGCACGTGGTGCTCGGGTTGGCCGCTGTACAGGATCCGGGCCTGCTTCGTGCCGATCTGCTGGGGCACAGCCATGATCACGCCGTCGACGTACTCGATGCCGTTCTGCCACGCCCACTCCGCAGCGGCGCGAGCCTGGTCCGGAGTGCCGGACGTGAGGTTGACGAGCGTCTTGATGTTCTTGCTCAGCAACGGTTGCTGGACGTCGTACGTGGACAGGCAGGTGACGACGACGTCTGTTTCGAAAGCTTCCTCAGGTGTGGCAACGCTTCTGGTGCCGGGCAACGTCTTCGGCGTCCGGTTCCACACGGTCACGTCGTAGCCCTCGTCGACGAGGGCGGTGGCGAGCGCGCTGCCCATCCGGCCGAGGCCGAGCACGCTCACGGATTTCTTGGTCCCCATGCGAGCAATGCTCGTTCGGCCACTGTCGAGGCGACAAGTACCTACTATTTTGTCAGGTACCCACCTTTTGGTAAGGATCCAGCATGCTGCCTAGGAAGTACTCCTGCGGACTCGACGCGGCGGTCGACGTGATCGGCGGGCGGTGGAAGGCGTTGCTGCTCTGGCAGCTGCACTACGGCCCGCTGCGCACCGGCGAGCTGCGCCGAAAACTGCCCGGAATCAGCGAGAAGATGCTGATCCAGGTGCTGCGCGAGATGGAGGCGGACGAGATCGTGCACCGCGAGGTGTTCCACGAGGTGCCGCCCCGCGTCGAGTACTCGTTGACCGAGCAGGGGCAGAAGCTGAACACCGCGTTGCTGCCGTTGGGCGACTGGGGCGAGGACAACATGCAGGCGATCGCGCGCCGCCGTGGCGTGGAACCGGCGCCTAGGCATTGAGCAGCAGGCGTTCCGCCCACTGCGGCAGCTCGTGACCCCGTGCTGCTTCCCTGATGCGGATCCGGAGCGGGCCGGGCAGCCGTGCCACGTCGAGCCGCTGCTTGATCCTGCTGTTGCCCACGAGCAGCAGACGGGCCGCGGCCGCGTCGTGACGTTCGTCGGCGTTGGGGTCCTGGAGCGCGGCGATGATCTCCGCGATCGGCGTCTCGCGCAGGATCAGCCCAGGAACGTCCTCGTACGGCGGCTTGCCGGTTCCGGCAGCGGACCATGCCAGCAGCTGCAGCACGCGGGTGACGGGATCCAGGCCCTGCAAGCGCTTGCGCGCCTCGATCACGTGCTTGGAGTCCGCTGCCATCTCGAAGTGGCCGACCAGATCGCCGGCCATCTCCTCCAGCGCGGGCGGCATCGCGGCGATCCACGCCAGCCGCTCCGGCCGTTCCTGCCAGCTCAGCCCCGGCCCGGGCAGACCGTGCTCCGCCAGCCAGCGCAACAACTCCGCGCCGTCCGCGAGCTCGCCGTGGCCGCTGTCCCACTGCCAGGCGAGCGAAACCCCGTGGTGCGCCACGACCTCGGTGAGAGGCGCGCCCCGCACGTCGGAGAACTCGAACCTGACCTGGCCGCGGCAGGCGCACACGTAACCCGGCAACGAGCCGATCTTCATGGCCGCGCGCAGGCGATCGCGGTCCTCGGGCCGGGACAGGTCGACGACGACCTCGCCGTACCACTCGATCTCTTCGACGCGGACGCGCGCGGCGCCCCGCAGGACGTCGTCGAGCGCGGTGAGACTCATCGTTCGAGATAGACGACAGTCGCGTCGTCGGAAACCTTCTTGCGCGGCCAATCGACGGCCTTGGCGTCTTCCTTTTCGACCGCGCGCATTTTGCGGATCAGATCGTCCGGCCCGTTCGCGGCCATCAGTTCGAGCGCCTTGCGCCAATCGAAGAGATTGAACAAGTCGACCGCCCGCGCGGCACCGTCGGAGAGGATCGCGACCCGCTTGACGTCCTGCAGCGGAATTTCGCCCGTGAGCGCGTGCTCGACGTCGGCGGGGTTCGCACCGGCCGTGCGGTTGGTCTTCGTGTCGCTCACGACGTGCAACTGCTGCTTGGTGTCGATCACCACGGTGGCGTCGCCCAGCACCAGGTACCGCAGCACGTCGCCGGAGATCTGAACGAGCCCGACCGCAGCGCTGGGGCTGTCCGGGTGATCGAGATCGCAGCTGCCCGAGTGCAGCTCACGGGTCTGCCTGATGGCCTCTGCCAGCGCCGGAGCAAGCCCGAGGTGCGCGACCCGCAGCAACTCGGCGGCCAGCTGGTCGGCGAACCAGCCGACGCTGTGCGCGCAGCCGGTCTCCTCCTTCGCCGTCACCCCGTCGAGCACGGCGAGCAGGTTCGGCCCCACGAGCGCGCGGTCCTCGCTCGGCGCGGTGGTCCGTCCCGCCTCGGTTGCCATCTGCGTGCGCACAGCGTCCCCCTCTGTCACCACACCGGATGTACGACGATGGGCCCCTGACCAGCTCGGTCAGAGGCCCATCGACTTGCGTGGCGGGTAGAGGATTCGAACCTCTGTAGCTTTCGCGACGGATTTACAGTCCGCTCCCATTGGCCGCTCGGGCAACCCGCCCCACACCGCCGTAACGGTGCGGGCAGAACGATACATAACCCCTTCGGGCGGCCCCAAATCGGGGTCCCCCAGTAGCATCGACGCTGGCTGTGAGCCCGAGTTCGTTGCACCCGAGATCGTTGAGGAGTGAAGTCGTGGCAGACCCGTCGTTCGACGTGGTGAGCAAGGTGGACCGGCAGGAGGTCGACAACGCGCTCAACCAGGCGGCCAAGGAGCTGAGCACGCGCTTCGACTTCCGGGGCACCAACACCACCGTGGCCTGGGCCGGCGAGGAGGCGATCGCCTTCACCTCGGAGACCGAGGAGCGCTGCAAGGCGGCGATCGACGTCTTCCAGGAGAAGCTGGTCAAGCGCAACATCTCGATGAAGGCGTTCGAGATCGGCGAGCCCGCGATCTCCGGGAAGGTGTTCAAGGTCACCGGAAACCTGGTGCAGGGCATCACGTCCGAGAAGGCCAAGGAGATCGCCAAGAAGATCCGCGACGAGGCGCCCAAGGGCGTCCAGGCGCAGATCCAGGGCGACCAGCTGCGGGTGTCCGGCAAGAAGAAGGACCACCTGCAGGACGTCATCGCCCTGCTGAAGAGCTCCGACTTCGGCATCGCGCTGCAGTTCACCAACTACCGGTGAAGGGCATCGTCCTCGCCGGTGGCAGCGGGACGCGCCTGCACCCGATCACGCAGGCCGTCTCCAAGCAGCTGCTGCCGGTCTTCGACAAGCCGATGATCTACTACCCGCTGTCGGTCCTGATGCTGGCCGGCATTCGCGAGGTGCTGATCATCTCCACGCCGACGGACTTACCGCTGTTCCGCCGGCTGCTGGGTGACGGGTCCCAGTGGGGCATGGACTTCTCCTACGCCGAGCAGGCCGCGCCGAACGGGCTGGCGGAGGCGTTCATCATCGGCGCGGATTTCGTCGGGAACGACGACGTGGCGCTGGTGCTGGGCGACAACATCTTCTACGGCCAGGGTTTCTCGTCGACGCTGCAGCACCACGCATCCTCTTTGGACGGATGCGTGCTGTTCGGGTACCAGGTGAAGGACCCGGAGCGGTACGGCGTGGGCGAGGTCGACTCGACCGGGAAGCTGTTGTCGATCGAGGAGAAGCCCAAGCAGCCCAAGTCGAACCGGGCGATCACCGGGCTCTACTTCTACGACAACGGTGTGGTCGACATCGCGTCGAAGCTCAAGCCGTCACCGCGTGGCGAGCTGGAGATCACCGACGTCAACCTGCACTACCTGCGCGAGGGGCGGGCGCAGCTGGTGGACCTGAGCCGCGGGTTCGCGTGGCTCGACACCGGCACGCACGACTCGTTGCTCGAAGCGGGGCAGTTCGTGCAGGTGCTGGAGCACCGGACCGGCGTGCGCATCGCGTGTCCTGAGGAGATCGCGCTGCGGATGGGCTTCATCTCGGCGCAGGAGTGCTACGCGCTCGGCGAGAAGCTCGGCAAGTCCGGGTACGGCGAGTACTTGATGGCAGTGGCGCGCGCGGGACGTTAGCGACGCGCCATTTCCTCGAGCCTGCGGATGCGGTCGGCGATCGGCGGGTGGGTCGAGAACCACTTCGCGAACTGCTCCCCCGAGCGGAACGGGTTCGCGATCATCAGGTGGCTCTGCGACACCACCTCCGGCTCCGGTGCGAGCGGTGCCGCCCGCGTCCCCAGCTCGATCTTGCGCAACGCCGAGGCCAGCGCCAGCGGGTCGCCGGTGAGCTCCGAGCCGGACTCGTCGGCCTGGAACTCGCGCGACCGGCTCACGGCCAGCCGCACGACGGTGGCCGCGATCGGACCGAGCAGCGCGATCAGCAGCAACCCCAGCGGACCTGGGCCGTCGTCGTCATCGCCGAAACCGAAGATGCCGGCGATCACGGCCAGGTTCGCGAGCATCGTGATCACGCCCGCGAGCGCGCCGGCCACGCAGCTGATCAGGATGTCGCGGTTGTAGACGTGGGCGAGCTCGTGGCCGAGCACGGCGCGCAGCTCGCGTTCGTCGAGCAGCTCCAGGATGCCCGTGGTGCAGCACACCGCGGCGTTGCGCGGGTTGCGGCCCGTCGCGAACGCGTTCGGTGCGATGGTCGGGCTCAGGTAGAGCCTCGGCATGGGCTGGCGGGCCTTCTGCGACAGTTCGCGCACGATCGCGAAGAGCACGGGCTGCTCCACCTGCGACACCTGATGGGCCCGCATCGCACGCAGCGCGAGCGTGTCGGAGTTGAAGTACGCGTAGGCGTTCACGCCCAAGGCCAACACCAGGCCGATGACCAGTGCCGTCCGGCCGAACAGCCCGCTGATCACCACGATCAGCGCGCTCATCCCGCCGAGCAGCACGGCCGTCTTCAACCCGTTGAAGTGCTTGTGCACGGTTTTCGCCTCCGGGTTTACGTCCTACCTCTCAACGAACCGGGGCGCCTGCCGGTTCCGGTGGCCGTTTCCGGTGCGGCTTCGGCGGCCGGGTCGAGCGCAGGTGGCGGTGGCACCTTCTCGACCCACGTGGCCAGCACGTCGCGTTCGTGGACCAGCTCGGCCACGGCACCGTCGCCCTCGATCGAGCCCGTACCCGGATAGCCGAACTCCGGGGCCCAGTGCAGGGCGTCGAACGGGCAGACCTCGACGCAGATGCCGCAGTAGAGACACTGGCCGTAGTCGATCGCGAACCGGTCGAGCACGTTGCGGCTGCGTGGCCTCGCTGAGCCGGGCTGCTGCTCGACCTCGGTGTGCGAAGTGATGTGGATGCACCAGTCGGGGCACTCGCGCGCGCAGATCATGCAGACGGTGCAGTTGGCGTCCAACAGCGCGATGACGCCTCTTGTGCGCGGAGGAAGCTCGGTCACGGGGTCTCCTCTTCGCGGCGTGGGCCCCAGGACGGGTCCGGCACGCCCGGCGGTGCGGTGCGGCGGCGGCTCGGGGCGCTGGTGTTGTCCTCGCCCGGTTCGAGCCGGCCCGGCCACGGGCGGACGACCCGGGAGGCCAGCACGAAGTCCTTGCGCAGCGGGTGGCCCTGGAAGCTGTCGGGCAGGAGCAGGTGCTCAGGCTCGCTGCCGACCGTGATGCCGAACATCTCGGCGGCCTCGCGCTCGTGCCACCGCGCGCCCTTCCACAGGTGGGCGACGCTCGGCAGCGCGTCGGTGTCGCCGATCTCCGTCCGCAGCATCACGCCTTCGCGCGTCTGCGGGTTGATGACGTGCAGGAACACCGCGTGCCGGAGATTTGCGGCTCCTGGCCTGCCCGCGTCCTCGACACCGAGCCAGTCGAACATGACGTAGCCGCTGGAGTGATGGGCCGCGGCCGTCTCGAGCCAGTCGGCGAGCTCGACGTGGTGGATCGTCTGGCCGAAGGCGGTCTTCGGGGTGGTCACGCGTTCACCAGCCCGTGGAGTGCCTTGAGGCCTTCGAGCAGCGCTTCCGGACGTGGTGGGCAGCCGGGGACGGCGACGTGGACCGGCAGCGCCTGGTCGATTCCCTTGGTGACGCTGTAGGAGTCCCAGTACGGGCCGCCGGTGTTGCTGCAGGCACCCACGGAGATCACGTAACGCGGTTCGGGCATGGCCTCGAAACTGCGGATCACAGCGGGCAACATGACGTCCGTGACGGTGCCGGAGACGACGAGAACGTGCGCCTCGCCCGCGCCGGCGACCGGCGTGACGCCGAGGCCGGGAAGGCGGTCGAGAGCTGCCATCACTTCGACTCCGCAGCAGGCGAGCCCGAGTTCGAGGACGGTGACCCGGTAGGTGGTGCCCCAGTTCAGGACAACGCCGTCGGGGCGAGCGGAAACGGTCACAACCAGCGAGGGTAATACTTGGGGGCCCACCAGCTTGCGCCTGGCGGACCCCCACCCCCCAATGATTCCCCCCCGGAATCGGCTCCCACGCGTGGTCGCCGGAGATAGCTTTGTACACCGCGCGATAAGAGTCCAGAGATTTACGAACAGGATCTGCAGATCATTTCCCTGCGAAATGCGGTCAAGTTCAGTTCAACTGATCGGTAGAACATCAGAGAGGGTTCCGATGTCCGGCTCGTCCCAGTTGGTGCTCCCGACCAGCACCTCCCTGCACCGGCTGCTGAACACGCCCGGCGCCCTACTGGATACCACGATGGACCAGCTCAGGACGCTGTTGACGGTTCACGAGACCCGTTCGGCGCTGCGGGCGGCACGGGCGCTGGGGCGCGAGCAGTCGAGCGTGCAGAAGCAGCTGGACACGTTGAACCGGAACTTCCAGGAACTGTGCGGCGAACAGCTGGTGGTGAAGCAGGGACGCGGAAAAGACGTGCTGTTCACGCCCACCGGTGAGTCGCTCGTCGAATTGGCGCGGGAGACGCTCGCGGAGTGGCTCGACGGAATTCACGAGTGCCGCCGCAAGCTCGGCACGACGGTCACGGTCGGCACCACCCGATACATGCTCGACACGCTCGCGAAGGCGTGGCACCACGTCGCCGAGGAGTTCCGCGAGCGCGACGTGGACCTCAAGGTCGTGCACATCCGGACCAAGGACATCTGGGCGAAGCTGGAGACGCAGGAGGTCGACGTCGTGTGCGGCAGCGTCGTGACGCGGGCCGGCGCGGGGTGGGAGAGGCCGGAGTTCGACGTCATCGAGTGGCGGCGCGGCGGGCTCGCGTTGCTGACGAACCTGCCGGAGACGGTGGTCGGCGACCGGGTGCGGGTGCCGCAGCTGCGGTCGATCCCGCTGGTGGTGCCAGGAGCGGGTCTGATCGCGGAGTTCCTGCGAGGGTGGTTCGGGCCGGACTACCGGCAGGGGCTCGACATCGCGGCCGAGATCGACGAGATCCAGTACGGAATTTCGCTGCTGCGCTCGAACCTCGTCCAGGGAGCCATGATCGTGACGTCTGGTTTGGGCGTGGTGGCGTCGAACAACGAACTCCGGGAGGGCGGGGGCCTCCGCGTCGTCGAGCTCTCAGACGACTCGCTGGAGCGACTTGTGGGCGTCTTCGCCCGAACGGACGAGCTGTCGAAGCATCCGGCGGACCACCCGCTGAACCTGCTGTGGACGGCCTTCAAAGCAGAAGCGCCCCGGCCGTAGCCGGGGCGCTCTGGTTCCTTCTGCCTACTTCTTCGCGGGTGTCATGGCGTCGTGCTCAGGCTTCCGCTGCTCGACTTTGGGACGTTGCTGGGCTTTGGCCATCTTGGCCAGCCAACTCGTCGCCTCCGAGCGGACCTTCGCCAGCTCGTCGTCGCGTGCCTGTTGCTCGTTCATCGGCCACTCCCTGCGTTCGGGAAATCGCTTCGATGGGAGCACTACCGGGCGTGCGCCCGCTAGGGCCGCCATACTTGTGGGTGAACCTGGTTGACAGCATCGCCCGCCGATGGGTTTGACGCACCCCGACACGGCGTGATTGGCGTCTTTAGTACCCCCGGTACCCGCCACCCAGGCCGATGCTGACCAGACCGGGGTGGTTGTGGAAGCCGCCGTAGCGCGCGTACGTGTAGCGCACGCCGGCGATGATGTTGTCGACCGGCGCGAGGATGTTGTCGTAGCCGGGCAGCTTGTACGCGCGGAAGGTCGGGTCGATGGTCTGCATCAGGCCCTTGGACGGCGTGCCGCGCATCGCGTTGGAGTCCCAGTTGTTGACGGCGTTGGGGTTGCCGTTCGACTCCTGCATGATGATCGTGTAGATCTCGTCGACGCTGCTGTTGTCGATGTTGGTGCCGTTGGCCTGCAGGATCTTGATGGCTTCCTTGATCCAGCCCTCGACCTCGCGCTGCTTCGCGGGCTTGCGCATCTCGATCTGACGCTCGGCCTCGGCCTTGGCGGCGGCCTCGCGCTGGGCGTGCGCGTCGGCGGCGACCTTGGTGGCCTGCTCGAACGTCTGCTGCGCGTACATCTGCTGGAACTGCAACAGGCGGCCGACCTGGGTGCCGGGGTTCACGTCGTGCACGGTCTGGACGTTCTTGGCGGCCTGCTGGTCGGCAATGGCGCCGAACTCGGCTCCCGCGGCCAGCTCACTGGCGGATCCGCTGGTGGCGGCGTTGGCGATGGCGGCGGTGCCGGCGGCGACACCCGCTGCGACGACGATGGCGCTCACGCGGTGGGCGAGCGGAACCTTGTCGTCCTCGGCGCGATGCGCACCGATCTTCAGTTCTGCGTTGGGCACGACCGTGTACACGGTTCGGCCGGCGGCCTTGCTGTGCCGGGCCAAGGGGGAGCCTCCTGCGTCGGGGAGCTTGGCCACCGGAGCTAACTCGGCGGGGGATTCCGGGCCGGACTTTGGACCCTGTTACTGCGGTTCCTGTGTCCTGCCGGTGACCAAACCGTTATCGGCGGGCGAGAACGTAACCTCGCGTCACGAGCGCAGGCAAGCTTGAGCGCCCGTTGGGTGACTCTCGTCACGTTTCCGATGAGTTGGGCTACACGCTGCTGACAGACAGTCAGCTCGCCGCTTGCATCCTCTTTAAGTTCATCGTTGCCTCCTGACGAACTGGCGGAGCTGTCTGTTAGTTCGGTGTGAGCCCGGCTCTCGTTATGGGTTACGTCCACGACCACGCGATCGAGTGATGCCGTCACGCTTCGTAGCTGGTTTTCTGTGTTCGGCGCTGACCTGCGCGTTCTTGATCGCTGGACAGCGTTTTCTGCAGTCTGATGAGGGGTACGGAGAGCGGGGCTCCACGGTTCACGGCACCATGAATCTCATGGGGGACCACGATCGTGAGGCAGCCCGTCGAGCCGTGCGCGAGGCACGCCTGGAGGCCCAGCGGCCTTGGTGGCAGAAGCGCGTCACGGCGTGGCTCTTCTCGGTGCCGTCGCGCGTCTGGCGCTCGCTGAGGTGGTGGGGCGCGGAGCTGGGCGAGGTGCTGGTGTGGTGGATCGCCCTGGCCTTGTTGTTCGGCGTCGGCCTGCTCGGGTGGTGGGCCTGGCGGACCGTGTTCTAGCGGTTCCTGCGCTGTTCGAGGGCCTTCACGACCCAGTCCGCGCTGTCCGTCGGGCCGCTGTTGAAGGCGATCGCGGCTCGCGGCTGCTGCCAGTGCACGAGGTTCACCACGGTCTGGAAGAGCCCGAGCAGCTCCGCGGGCTTGCGGATGCCTCCGCCGACGACCACCGCGTCGTACGGCCCGCGTCCGAGGTGCTCGACGATCTTGCGCTCGGGGTGGGGATCACCGAAGTCGATCAGGCACTGGTCCTCGGTCAGCCCCGCCTCTGCGAACCTCCTGCTGCCCTCGTCGAGCTGTGCCGCGACCGCGCCGGGCGCGAAGCCGGGGATGGACTCGGGGGCGAACCCGATGAGGAGAACGGTGGGCACTTCAGCGGTTCCTGCGCTGTTCGAGGGCCTTGAGCACCCAGTCCGGGCTGTCGCCGGGGCTGTCGTTGAACGCGATGGCCGCGTCCGGCTGGTGCCAGTGGACGAGGTTGACGACCGTCTGGAAGAGCTCGAGCAGTCCAGGCCCCTTGCGGATGCCGCCGCCGACCAGCACGGCGTCGTACTGCCTGCCTGCGAGCTTCTCGGTCAGCTTGGCCTCGGCGGGGCCGCCCAGTTCGGTGAAGTCGACGAGGAACAGGTCCTCGGTGAGGCCGAGCTCGGCGAAGAGCCTGCTGCCCTGCTCGATGCCTGCGGCCACCGGGGCCGGGTCGAAGCCGGGGATGGTGTGGGGGTCGAAGCCGATCACGAGGATGTTGGGCACTCACCCGAGGTTATTCGTTCATCGCGGCCGCAGCTGGCGGAACGGCCGGAAATCGGCACGACATGCCACGTCGGCGTCGATACGGTCCGCGACATGCGCGAGTTGATCTGGCGGCCGCTGACCCGTGACGACGCCCAGGCGTCGGCCGACCTCCTCAACGCCATCGAGGCGGTTGACCAGATCGGCGAGAACTACACCGCAGAGGACACGTTGACCGAGCTCGTCGACCCGTCGGTGGACCTTTCGCGCGCGAGCCTCTGCGCCTTCGACGGCGACGTGATGGTGGGGTACATGAAGGTGCGCCACAAGCCGGTGGCCACCTCGGTCCACCGGGTCACGATGGACGGCGGCGTGCACCCCTCGTACCGGCGCTGCGGTGTCGGCAGCCGGCTTGTTTCGGCCGGGATCTCGGCGGCTCAGGTGGTGCACGACCTTCACCACCCGTCTCTGCAGCTCGTGGTCGAGGTCTACAAGGCCGAGAAGATCGCCGGGGTGCCCGAGCTGATGGCGTCCTGCGGCTTCGCGCCGATTCGCTACTACCAGCGCATGGAGCACTCACTCCAGAATCTGCCTCCGGGCGAGGACCTGCGGGTCGAGGCGTGGTCGGCGCAGAACGACTCCGATTTCCGCTTCGTGCGGAACGAGGCTTACGCGGACTACTTCGGTGCCGCGCCGATGCCGGCCGACCTGTGGCGCAACAAGATCACGAACCAGACGTTCCGGCCTGCTTGCAGCTTTTTGTTGCGTGATGCGGACGGGACTCCGGCCAGTGTGCTCGTGACCATGCACTGGGAGGCCGACACCGAGTACACCGGTGTTCGGGACGCGCACTTCATGGTGATCGGGACGCGGCCGTCCTACCGGAAGCGCGGGTTCGCTCGTGCTTTGCTCGCGCACGCGCTTCAGGCCGCTGCCTCGCAGGGCTACGACTCCGCCAGCGTGAGCGTGGACTCGGAGAGCGCGGCCGGTGCGCCGCGGATCTTCGAGAAGGCCGGTTTCGTGCCGAAGATGCAGTACGTGCGGTGGGCGCTCTAGGGACCCAGTAGAGGCGGGCCGTACGACATGAGCGCAAATGCCGCGAGCACTGCGACGACGGCCGTGCCGCCGGCGACCACTCCCACCGTTCCGAAATCCCGCTTGCCGAACGCGGCCACCACTCCGAACGCCATGAACCCCAGCGCTGCCACCACCGCGAGGACGGTGATGAGCGGCGACTCCGACCAGCCCCACTTCACCAGGAAGTACCCGCCGAGCCCGATCGCCAGCAGAACGAGCGAGCCGACGAGCTCGGCGAAACATCCGGCCACGTGCTTCATGAGGCCCCCTCCCCCTGTCGAGCCTCCCCTTGAACGCGCACGACCACTGAGTTGTTGAACGACAACCAAAAGTCCTACGGCTCACCCAGATGCGGCTCGCCGCCCACGATGATCAGCGAGGTGGGGCGCTCGTCGAACTGCTCGCGGAAGTGGCCCGCGTAGCCGTCGTCCTCGACGTGAGGAGCCAGCAGCTCGACGACCTGCCACCAGATCTCGGCCCACTCGTCATCCAGCCAGTACAACCGCGTGTGCAGCCCCCAGGCGTGGTGCTCGCCGTTGGCGTTGTGGCCGCGGTACTGGCGGCGCAGCGCCACGTGGTCGCCGCCGGGCAGGTAGCTGTCCTCGTCCGGCCGCAGGACCTGGTGTTCGTAGTCGATCACGAGGTTCCGCGGCCGCTCGTCGGTGAGGCCGAGGTGGTACCGGAGCTCGTCGAGGACGGCCGGAGGGGTGTCATCGCGCAGGAACGTCGAGAAGACGACCTCGTAGTGGAAGCTCACGGCGGCCGATCGTATTGAGCGGTGTCCGTGCCGCCCTGGGCGGAATCGGGCCAGGTGAGAGCAGCTGCGTCACCCAAAAGAGAAAATCTATGGTGGCGGAGGTAGACATCCTCCCTCAGGCATGTGTACAGTTCTCCTCGTTGGCCGAGAGATAACATGGCACGGGAGATGACGAACTACCCGTGAGCAAGACGGTCAGGTGTGCCGGAGCCGTAGTTGGAGGCTCCAGGCAGATGGCCAAGGGCAGCCGGCGAGCAGTGACGCAGTGCGCAAGAGGATCGGAACCGGCGGCCGCATGATCAGCAAGTGCAAGACGCAGTTCGCAGTTGAAGTACGAGTTGCAAGGGCAGTTGGCGAGATGAGTCCGGCATGTGCACGAGGTCCGGTGCCGACAGCCACGTGAGAGAAGAGAGTCAGTACTCAGAGGAGAAGGGAAGGGTTGCACCCCATCGGATCGCCCGCCTCCGGCTGAACTCCGCCGGACGGGTACCGCAGTTCCATCAGATTGGAAGGTGGTCTTCGGTTACGCACATGCGATCCCCGCAGCGCCCGCTCCGAACAAGGGGCATGCGGACAGAGGAAGCCGATCTCACGGTCGGCTAGGTGGAAGTGAAACCCAACAACCCCTGGGGCCCCGGTGCTACTGCGCCGGGGCCCCTCGTGATGCGGAGGCGCGATGACCCCAGACACCAGCAAACCTGCGGACGACGAGCCGCAGACCACAGCCGAGAAGTTCGACGACGAGCACTACCCCGCCTACTCGATGGGCCGGGCCGCCGAACTGCTCAACACCTCGGCGAACTTCTTGCGCAGCCTGGACGAGGCGAAGCTCATCGAGCCGCAGCGCTCGGCCGGCGGCCACCGCCGGTACAGCCGCTATCAACTGCGCCTGGCCGCCCGTGTGCGGGCACTGGTCGACCAGGGCACGGGATTGGACGCGGCGTGCCGCATCGTCACGCTGGAAGACCAGCTTGAGGAAGCTCAGGCGCTCAACGCCAAGCTCTCGCCGCCGTCAACGCCCGACGAGCCGTATCCACCGCTGCAGAGCGTGTGACTCGGGGCATCGACACAGGGAGTCCCGCGGGACGTCTCCACGCGACTGATCTGCGCTGGCGAAAGCTGGATCAGCTTTTACCGAGCGCAGGTCAAGCCCGTGTGGGCACTCAGAGGGCTTAGTACAAGTCGAAGCCGACAACGAGATTGAGAGCGCCCAACCTGCGGATCAGGTCGGCCTCCAGAGTGAAGCCACCCTGCGAGTCGTCAGCCGTGAAGACGCCGCAGAAGACATCGGTCAGGACCTTGTCCCCGAGTGCGTCGAACCCACGACTGTGCGCCTCGGCGAACGTGACGAGTTCCGCGATGTGCTCGTCGAGTGGTTGCGTGCGCGGCGCCGTGCTCCCGAGACGCCAGTGAGCCCACTTCCGGCGAGGACCGTCAGGGCGCCGTTGGCTCACCGGGTCGCCGATGTCATATCCCTCGGTTGGTTCGCCAAGTACCGCAACCAGATCCGCGAACGTCAGCCTCTCGCTGAACACCCTCAGCGACGCCGTGTACTCGTGTTGCTCTTGCTCCGTCATCGGATGCCTCCCCTGGTCGTCCGGATATGGAGATGAGAACGCCCCCAGCAAGGATCTGCTGAGGGCGTTCTTGTTCCGCGGGCAAGCCTGTGGGCTGGAATCCGTCAAGGCGGCAAGCTGTCCCCATAGGCGCGGCTGTCGGGTACCGCGCCCGGCCCGGTCAGCACCGCCTGCTTCCAGGACAGCGGTGCAGGTGACACTCCATCGAGCGCGGGACCCCTGTGAAATTGATCTGTGAGAGGGCCACTTCACACCGGGGTTCCGACAGTTGCGCGGAAAGCCTCACCGAGCGAAGAAGGGTGGCCAGGGCGACTGCCCTGGCCACTCGTCACCAGGCTTCGATCTCACCGAACTGCAGGTAGTAATCGCCGAAGGAGTCCGCGCCGAACCCGGTCCCGGTGATCTTGAGGTAGCGGGTTGTCGAGGTCGGGATCGGGAAAGACCGGCCAGGCTGTCCAGGAGTCGCGATGCCCGCTCCGGACGCCACCGCGGTCCAGGTCTGACCGTCACCGGACACCTCGATGATGACGTCGGACGGGAAGCCGGAACGACCGTCGAGCTGGTCTGTTCTGGGCAGCAGGTCCACCCGGTTGACCGCAGTCGGTGCGGCGAGATCGACGGTGACCGACTCGCTGCGGCCCGCGGGCCCGCTACCGCTGCTCCACCCGGCGGCATCGTTGCCGGTGTTGACGCGGATCCCGTCGGTGGCGTTGCGACGACCCCACCCCGGCAGCGCTTCGATCGAGCTGGCCGAGGACACGGTCTTGCCGGTGGCCAAGTTCGAGCCGTAGGCCTCGATCTCGGCGAACTGCATGCGGTAGTGCCCGTTGTCGTCCGTGCTGAGGCTGGTGCCGGTGACCTTCAGGTAGCGGCCCGACTTCCCGGCCAGGCTGAACTCCTGAGCGCCCGCGCCCGGCCTGCCGTAGCCGGTGCGGGTGACCGCGGTTGTCCAGTTCGTGCCATCGTCGGACACCGCGATCGTGAAGTCACGCGGGAAGCCGGTACCGGTGGCGGCACCATCGGAACGCGGGTACAGGTCCACCCGGCTCAACGGCTGGGGACGGCCCAGGTCGACCGTCAGCCACTCCGTGTGGTTCGCGGTGAGGCTGTTGTTGCTGCTCCAGCCGGACGAAGCCGAGGTAGAGGTCCGAACACCGTCGATCACCGCCGCCGTGCTCCAGGCCGGGATACCGCCGACGGTGCTGGAGGCGACGACCGCCTTGCCCTGGACCGAATTCGGGACGTAGGCCTCGATCTCGGCGAACTGCATGCGGTAGTGCCCGATGTCGTCCGTGCTGAGGCTGGTGCCGGTGACCTTCAGGTAGCGGCCCGACTTCCCAGTGAGGCTGAACTCCTGAGCCTCCGCGGCCGGCCTGTCGTAACCGGTGCGGGTGACCGCGGTCGTCCAGTTCGTACCGTCGTCCGACACCGCGATCGTGAAGTCACGCGGGAAACCCGAACCGGTGGCGGCACCATCGGAACGCGGGTAGAGGTCCACCCGGCTCAACGGCTGGGAACGACCCAGGTCGACCGTCAGCCACTCCGTGTGGTTCGCGGTGAGGCTGCCGTCGCTGCTCCAGCCGGACGAAGCCGAGGTAGAGGCCCGAACACCGTCGACGACCGCCGCCGTGCTCCACGTGGCACTACCTCCGTAGCTGCTGGAGGCGGTCACCACCCTGTTCTGCGCCAGGTTGGCGTTGGCCTGTCCGAGTTGCCCGATCCAGCCGGTGAGGTCGTCCACCCGCGACTCGGTGCTGCCTTGCCGGGTCTCGGTCACACCAAGGCAGCCGTGCTGCCACGAGGTGGAGTTGATGGCGACCAGCTCGACCCGACCGGCGGTCTCGCGGAACGCCGGGCCGCCCGCGTCACCCTTGCAGGTGTCCGCGCCGGCGGAGTTGCTGAGGGCGAGGGTGGTGTCGGCGGCAGCCCCGGCGGTGAACTCGGTGACGGCGAGCCGGTCGGGCACCCACTCGGTCGCGGTGCGGCCGTAAGCCGCGACGCGCAGGGTCTCCCCGGTGCTCGGCGCGGTGGTGCTCACCGGAATCGGGGCGATGTCGTTGATGATCGTGTCGAGCCTGGCCAGCACCACGTTCCGGTCCGTGCGCGGCACGAGGGTGGTGACCTTGGCCACCCGGCCCGCGGTGCCCGCGAGGTTGGTCCGCCCGATGGTGACGGTGGTGGGTTTCGCCGGAGCACCGGCCCGTTGGGCGTTCTCCGGAAAGCACGAGCGGGCGGTGATCACCCACTGTGGGTCGATCAGGGCGCCCGTGCACGCCCGACCCTCGATCTCCACCTTCGCGACGAACTGGTACGTGCCGTCCGGAACGGGCGTACCACCCGAAGCGGCCTGAGCCGATCCGGTGACGAGCAGACCGCTCGCGAGAGCGGTTGCCGCCAAGGCAACGACTCTTCTGTCTTGCAGTGACATTGGGTGCACCCTTACGTATTGGCAAGCGACGTTTAGTCGCAGAAATTAATTGATCGACCAATCACCCTGATTTCAAGTTAGGCGACAGAACGCAGTTCGACCAGAGCGGCCGCACCCTCCTCGGGGTGGATGGTCTCGCCGACCGGGGTCAGCTCACCGGCCTTGATGGTGTATTCCCGCTTGACCTCCTGACCGTCGACCTTTGCGGTCAGGAGGGCCTTGATCTTGAGACTGCCTGCCTTGATGAAGTACGTCGAGGGGATCTCCAAAGTCAGATACGCATCGCGGCCGGTGACCCTGAAACAGGCGATGTGATCAGGAGTGGTGATGCTGTCGCTCTCGACGGTGAGCAGGTCGCCACCCACAGCGCAGTCCACCCAGTAAATCCTGCCGTCGCCCTTCTTCAAGGTCATGCCGATCGCCGCGGCAGCCTCCTTGTTCGGGTGCTCGAAGTCCTCGATGAGCGACGACTGCCCCGTCGGTTCGTCGGAGGCGGCGGCACCCACGCTCTGCACAATTGCCGTCGTCGCCAGGACCGCGGCAGCACTCAACACGCCTACACAGGCAACAGTCAAAGACGAACGCATGAAAAAGAACCCCCCAGTGCAGACACGGACAAAGCACTATAAAACAAGATCACAAAGGGCTGTGCAACTGCGGAAGCGCACGACAAATACTGCCGTACACTTGATTGAACCCCCCAGGTCAGCCCCCATGTCACGCAGAAAGATACAACTTGACGATTCGCGCGTCAATGCTAAGGTGGCGCGAACTTTCCCGGAGTAGCGAAGAACACGGGGCTATCGCCATCCGGACCGCTACTCGGGGAAGCGTTGACAATTGGGGGAATTGTGGACGACAACGTCCGTATAGCTTTGTCGCGCGCAGGTACCGCGCGCGTTGCGGTAATTCTCGTCACTGTTGTGGCCTTGGTCGCCGCGATGCTCGGCACCTCCGCCACCGTGACCCCGCCAAGGGCAAGCGCCCAAACGGCTCTCGACGACCGGGCCGTGGCCGTCGAACTGCTCAAGACCGGCGGCCGAGCCACCAAGAGCGCCGCCGAAGCCGCACTCCTGGGCTCCGACGACCAACTCCGCCAGTTCGTCGCCACCGGCCAACACGTCACCATCGCCCACGACAACCGCCTCAAGACCGGCCAGATCATGGCCGTTTCGGGTCGACGGGTGCGCGAAGCCGCCCAGGCCGCACTCGGCGGCACCCCGGAAGACGTCCGGAAGTTCCTGGCCGGAGGCTGGCAGGAACCGCACCGCCTCGACCTCCGGGCCAAGGTCGGCGAGATCATGGCGGCCAACGGCCCCACCACCCAACGCGCCGCCCAGGCAGCACTCGAGGGCACCGCCGACGACGTCCTCAAGTTCATCGCCGCCGGCCAGTACTCCCCGGCCGTCATCGACCGCCGCAAGAAGGTCGGCGGGATCATGGCCACCGGCGGCGCGGAGGTCAACAAGGCCGCCCAGATCGCCCTCAGCGGCAGCGACGACGACGTCCAGGAATTCCTCGCGACCGGCCAGCACACGGCACGGGCCAGGGACAACGAACAGGCCAGCATCACCGAACTGGTCAACCTCGCCAAGGCCGCGGGCACGGAAGCCGCCCTCGAGACCGAAGCCGCCAAGGAGGCCTCCGGACGAGCCGTCGCCGCAGCCGAACAGGCCAAACAGGCAGCACTGACAGCCGCGGCCGAAGCCGCCGCGGCAAAGGACGACGCCGCCGCCGCGGCGGCCGCCGCCGGACGGGCCGCCGACTTCGCCAGCCGCGCCGCCAGCGCCGCACAGGAAGCCGTCTCCGCCGCCAACGCCGCCAACAACGCCGCCCGCGTCGCCTCCAACGCCGCCATGCAGGCAGCCGCGGCCGCCTCTGCCGCCGCACAGGCGGCCTCCGACGCCCGCGGTGCCGCCGCGAATGCCGCGACCGACGCGAACCAGGCAGCCAACGCCAGGATCGCCGCGCAAAAGGCACGAGACGTCGCCGCGGGCGCACGCCTCGCCGCGGACGCTTCCAAGGCCGCCGGCGACGCCGCCGGCCAGGCAGCGGGCGCCGCCCGAGCCGCGTCGAGCGCGGGTGCCAACGCCGACCGGGCCGCCTCCGCCGCCGAGGAGGCCGCCAACCAGGCCGGCGTGTCCGGCGCGGAAGCCGAACGCGCCCGACGCGCCGCGGCCGACGCCCACAAGTTCGCCGGACAGGCCAACCGGGCCGCCACCAACGCCGAATCACTGGCCAACCAGTCGGCCAAGGCCGCCGGAGACGCCTACCGCGCCGCGATCAGCGCCGCCGAACACGCCGAAAACGCCGCCAGAGCCGCAGATGAAGCCGCCGCACACGCCGGAGAGGCTGACAAAGCCGCCCAGGAATCGGAAAAACACGCCAAAGCAGCCCAACAGGCCGCCCAGGCGGCGACCGATGCCACCAATCTCGCCATCGACATCGAGAAGAACGCCCGCCTAGCGGACAGCAACCGTCTGCAGTTGCTGCAGGACGAGGGTGTCGCAGCCGCGGAGAAGGCGAAGAGGGACCTCGCCAACCAAGCCGCCTACGAGACCGCGGAGGCGGCGCGGATCGATGAGGAAACGCAGACGCTGCTGAACACGGCGCTGCACGCGGCCATCACTCCAGGCGTGGACGACGCCACGATGGTGCAGGCCGGACGGCAGGCGGCGCTGCGGTTGCGCAACGTCGGCGGGTCCTGGAGCCGCTCGGCAGCCGAACAGGCGCTGGCCGGCGGTGCGACGGAGATGTACAGCTACCTGACGCAGCGACGGGCCATGGCGGCTGAGGCCGATGACCTGGCGCGCGTGCGGCACGTGGCCAAGACGACTCCGAACGAGAGGAAGCAGGCCGCGGCGTACAGCGCCGTTCGCGGCGACCCCGAGGACATCGCGGAGTTCCTGCGGACGCAGGACTACGAGGGCAAGGTGGTCGACGACCGCAAAGAGGTCGGCCTGATCATGTCCAAGGGCGGCCCGGCCACTCAACGGGCCGGTCAGAAAGCCCTGGAGGGCACGCCCGCCGACGTGGCCGAGTTCCTGGCCAAGGGTCAGTTCGACTCGGCCGTTCTGGACGACCGGATGAAGGCCGGCGAGATCATCGGCTCCGGCGGCCCCGAGGTGAAGACGGCAGGCCAGATCGCGTTGGCGGGCCCGCCGTCCTACGTGCGGGAGTTCGTGCAGACCGGCCAGCACAAGGCCAGGCAGCGCGATGAGCTGGTGGCCTCGCACGTGTCGACGGTGCGACGGCTCATCGCCGAAGGCTCACGGATCGCGGCGACCGCGCGGGAGAACGCCGCGGAAGCCGCCAGGGTGGCCGCGGTGGCGCGCCACGCCGCCGACGAGGCCGCCGAGTGGGCCAACCGGGCCCGCGCCTCGGCGAACGAGGCCGCGGAGTACGCCAAGCAGGCCAAGGCATCCGCCGACGCCGCACAGGTCTCGGCCAACCAGGCAGCCGAGTCCGCCAAGGCGGCTCGCTCCGCAGCCGACGCGGCGGCTCGCGATGCCGAATCGGCTTCGCAGGCCGCGACGAGGGCCGCGAGTTCCGCCGCCGCGGCCAATGCCTCCGCGGCCGACGCGAGTCAGTCCGCTCAGGCCGCGCGCAGTTCCGCGGTCCAGGCGGGCAAGGACGCCGAGGCGGCTCAGGTCGCGGCCGATGAGGCCTACAGCATCTCGATTTCCAAGAAGTCAGCGGAGGAGCAGCAGAACCAGAGCGGGCCGCTGAACGCCTCGGAACAGGCGCAGTTGGAAGCCAGCTGCAACGGCGACGCGGCGTGCATCGAGAAGTTCAAGGCAGCGCAGCGCGATGCCAGCAAGACCATGATGGACTTCCTGCTGGAGAACGGCGCCGAGGTCATCCTCGACCTCATCGGCTACAACGACGCCGTCAAGTGCTTCACCCAGGGCGACATCGAAGCGTGCATCTGGACCGCGGTCAACGCGCTGATGATGGCCAATCCGCTCGCGCTGATCGGCAAGGGCGCGAAGCTGGTCGGGGCGATCGGCAGGGTGATCGGCAAGGTCGGCAAGTTCCTCAAGCGCTCCGAAGAAGCCGCGGGGGAGCTGAAGGCCGGCCGCAAGGCGATGCAGGACGCCGTTGAAGCCTGCACCGTGCCGGGCAACAGCTTCGCGCCGGCGACCGAGGTCCGCATGGCCGACGGTTCACGCAAGGCGATCAAGGACGTCGTGGTCGGTGATCAGGTCGCCGCGACCGACCCGCAAACCGGACTGTCCGGAGGCCGTGCGGTCACCAGGGTGATCGTCGGCGAGGGCACGAAGCAGATGGTCTCGGTAGGCGTCGACGGCCCGAACGCGGGCGTCGTCGAAGCGACCGCCCGGCACCCGTTCTGGGTCACCGACCGCGGCCAGTGGATCGACGCGCGGGACGTCCGGGCGGGCGAGCACCTCCGGACCGTGACGGGTGACCAGGTGGTCGTCACGGGCACCACCAGGCACACCGAGGTCATGAAGGTCTACAACCTCACGGTTGAAGGCATTCACACCTACTACGTGCTGGCCGGGGACACCTCGGTCCTGGTGCACAACACGGGATGCCCGACATCGGGCGCGAAGGGCGCCTGGGAGAGCAAGTCCGACTTCACCAGCACGAAGACCATGAGCAAGAAGTACGACACCCATGCCTCGGACTTCGGCATCACCGGCAACCGGAACCCGGCGAAGCTCGCCGAGTTCGAAGCGGCCATGCGAGCGCACATGACCGCACCGAACACGAAGATCTACCGGTTCAACTATCGCAACCAAGGTCAGGCGATCGGCTTCATCGATCCGAACACCAAGCTCATGGTTATGTTGCGCAGTGACGGAAGCTTTTGGACTGCTTACGAGCTGAAGATCCAGAGGAAGATGGACAAGGTCATTCCCAACAAGGTCCTCTCGGTCTACGACCAATTCGCCAGCATCATCGACGACGGGTACCTCTGGTGACCGATCGAGCTGGGCGGGACGGTGTCGCGGGGTTGTCGGACATCCTGTTCGACGGTGCGGCGAGCTTCAGCCCTGCTTGGTTGAGCCGAGTGGACGGGATCGTGGTTCCGTTCGCGTCCCCCGCCCACATCGACCGCAGACTCGCCGACGTGCTCTACGCGGGCGCGAAAGCGGTCCGGGTGGACTGGGGAGTGGCCGGACGGCTCAGTGAAGATCACCGGGACGACGCGCTCGTGCCGGTGTCGCTGACGGATTCGGCTGCTCTGGCGGCTGCCACGTGGCGGGACACCGACTTCGTGGTGGCACTGCCTGACCTGACGGCGGCGCTGGTGGTCACGACCGATGGGTATTCGCTGCTCGGTGGCATCCCTGCCTTCGTCCAGGGAGCCGTCGTCGGCGGCGGAGGTGTCGACGATGCCAGGGCTCGCTTCGGCCGTGTCGCCGAGAAGCTCGGCGGTGCGCTACCTGGGATCGCGGCCCAGTACCCGCCCCTGCAACGGGTGTGGGTGACCGTGCACGAGGTCGCACCCGGCTCGGCCGTGTCCGATCAGCTGGCTTTGATGACCGCGGTCGTCGCCGGCGAGATCTCGCCGCCTGCTTTCGTCTCGAAGTGGATGAACGCGTCGAGGCGGGAACAGCGCCAAGGCGAACGAGTAGGTGGCGCGCTGGGCACCGCTCTGCACGACGTCTTCTTCGTCATCGAAGACTACGCGGCACCGGACCTGTGGGAGCCCGGTGACCTGAACGACGAAGAACTGGTGGTCAAGGTCCGCGAAGCTTTGGCTTTGCTGGACCTGTAGGCCTGACGAGACGTTCCCGCAGCTGGACTGCATAGAAGAGCCCCCTGGCGATGATCTCGCCAGGGGGCTCTTCTTGTTCCACACATGTTCCAGAGACAGCCGCAGAAGACCCGCAGTCAGCGACAGACGGTGACCTGCCGACGCTGACGTCGTTGGCAGCATCAGAGCAGGTCAACCCGCGTTTGAGGCCTTCAAGCAGGAACCGCGGAACGGCACTGCGTGGGCGAGGTCAGCCGCGCAGTTCCATCGTGCAGCACTTCGGGCCGCCGCCCGACTTGCGCAGTTCTGAGATGTCGACGAACACCGGCTCGAAGCCGCGGCGGGCGACCTGTTCCGCCAGGTTCACGGCCTCGACCGGCATGACGACGTGCTTGCCGTCGGAGACCGCGTTCAGGCCCAGGCAGACGGCGTCGGCGTCGTTGGCGATCACGGCGTCCGGGAACAACCTCCTCAACACCTGCTGCGAGCCCGGCGAGAAGGCTTCCGGGTAGTAGGCGACGAGGGGGGTCGGGGACTGGTCGTCGAGCATGAAGAGAGCGACGTCCAGGTGGTAGAAGCGCGGGTCCACCAGCTGCAGCGAGACCACGGGCACGCCGAGGACCTCTTGTGCCTCGGAGTGGGCGTGGGGGTCCGTGCGGAAGCCCGTGCCGGCCAGCAGCAAGGAGCCGGTCCAGGTGAAGTCGCCCTCGGCCTCGTTCACGGCGGTGGGCATGACGACGGACTTGTAGCCGGAGGACAGGAACCAGCGGCGGAAGTGGTCGGCCTCGGCCGAACGCTGCTCGGCGCGGAAACGGGAGCCGAGGACCCGGCCGTCGATGACCGTGCCGCTGTTGGCCGAGAAGACCATGTCCGGGAGGCCCGGCACGGGGTCGATCACCTGGACGTCGTGGCCCAGGCGTTCGTAGGTCTCCTTCAGCGCGGTCCACTGCTCCACGGCCAGCGAGGTGCTGGTGGGCTTGGTGGGATCCATCCACGGGTTGATGGCGTACTCCACCGTGAAGTACGTCGGCGGGCACATGAGGTACCGACGGGTCGTCGGCATGCGCGTCGGCGCGAGGGGTGCGGCGATGTCGAGCGTGATCGGCTCGCCGGGCCCGGAGATGGATACGGTCATGGATCGAAATGTAAAGGGCGGCTGGACCATCGATCAACGCCGCGACATTGCGTTAACTAGGGCAGAATGTTGCGTGTGGACAGCATCGACCAGCGAATCATTTCGTGTCTCATGGCGAACGCCCGATCGAGCTACGCGGAGATCGGCAAGGAGGTCGGGTTGAGCGCGCCCGCGGTGAAGCGGCGGGTGGACAAACTGCTGGACACCGGGGTGCTCCGGGGGTTCACGGCGGTGGTCGATCCCGAGGCGCTCGGGTGGGGTACGGAGGCGTTCGTGGAGGTGCACTGCAAGGGCAACGTGGCGCCGCACGACATCCAGCACCGGCTGGAGCCGATGGCCGAGGTCAGCGCGGCTTACACGGTGTCGGGGGCGGCGGACGCGATCGTGCATCTGCGGGCGGCGGACATCCACCACCTGGAGACGGCACTGGAGAGACTGCGCGCCGTCGAGATCATCGACCGGACGGTGTCGACCGTGGTGCTGTCCCGGCTCCTGGACCGGCCGCTCGCACCCTAGAGTCCGGGCCATGGCTGAGGTTCTGCTGGAGCACAACGATTCCATCGCCGTGATCACGATCAACGATCCGGAGAGGCGCAACGCCCTGACGATCGACCTGTCCAACGAGCTCGCGGACAAGGTCGTCCAAGCAGAGCAGGAAGCCAACGCGCTGATCATCACGGGTGCACCGCCCGCGTTCTGCGCGGGCGCGGACCTCACGCAGCTCGGCAACTCCAAGGACGAAGGCCTCAGGAACATCTACCGGGGGTTCCTCGCCGTGGCCAACGCCACCATTCCCACCATCGCGGCCGTCAACGGGGCCGCGGTGGGCGCTGGGCTGAACCTCGCGCTCGCGGCGGATGTCCGGATCGCTGGGCCGAAAGCGCGGTTCGACGCGCGGTTCCTCCAGCTCGGAATCCACCCCGGCGGCGGCATGACGTGGATGTTGCAGAAGATCACCAATGCGCAGACGGCGACGGCCATGACGCTCTTCGGACAGATCTTGGACGCCGACCAAGCAGTCGCCCACAACCTCGCCTACGCGAAGGCCGAAGACCCACTCGCAGTAGCAAAAGAGCTGGCCAAGGCGGCTGCTGAGGCGCCGGGAGCACTCGTGCGGACCATCAAGGCGACGATGCGGGCGACCGATGCAATGCACGACCACGCGGAAGCGGTCGAGACCGAGCTGCGGCCACAGGTCACTTCGATCGACACTCCAGAGTTCGCTGCGAGGCTTGCCGCGATGAAGGCTCGGATCAGCGGTCGTTAAGTGTTACCTTGGGTAACAGGTATCGGGGGTGACGTCTGCCGCATTCGGGTATCCGCTGGTAGTGCTGTGCTTACCGTCTAGTTAAGAACCCGGTACGGCAGATGGGACAGTTTGTCTCGCCTAGTGGTACGCGGCCCGTCTGGCGGGCGGTCGTGGCGACTACCCTCGTGGTGGGGCACAGCCACCCTTGGAGAGAGGTATCGGCGTAGGAATGAGCACTGAGACCCGCAAGCTGGATCGCGTCGTGATCCGGTTCGCCGGCGACTCCGGTGATGGCATGCAGCTCACCGGAGACCGGTTCACGTCGGAAGCGGCGGCGTTCGGCAACGACCTCGCCACGCAGCCCAACTTCCCCGCCGAGATCCGCGCACCCCAGGGCACCCTCCCCGGCGTTTCGTCGTTCCAGCTCCACTTCGCCGACTACGACATCCTCACGCCCGGCGACCGCCCGGACGTGCTCGTGGCGATGAACCCGGCCGCGCTCAAGGCGAACGTCGTCGACCTGCCGGACGGCGGCATCCTCATCGTCAACACCGACGAGTTCACCAAGCGGAACCTGACGAAGGTCGGGTACGACTCGAACCCGCTGGAAGACGACTCGCTCGAGAAGTTCCAGGTGCACAAGGTCGCCATGGCGACGATGACCATCGGTGCGCTGGAGGAGACCGGTCTCGGCAAGAAGGACGCCGAGCGCGCGAAGAACATGTTCGCGCTGGGCCTGCTCTCGTGGATGTACCACCGGCCGACCGAGGGCACCGAACGGTTCCTGCGCGAGAAGTTCTCCAAGAAGCCCGACATCGCCGAGGCCAACGTCCTGGCGTTCCGCGCCGGCTACTACTACGGCGAGACCACGGAAGCCTTCGCGGTCACGTACGAGGTCGCGCCCGCGAAGCTGAACGTCGGCACCTACCGCCAGATCACCGGCAACACGGCGACGGCGTACGGCATCGTCGCGGCGGCGCAGCGTTCGAAGCTGCCCGTCGTGCTCGGCACGTACCCGATCACGCCGGCGTCGGACATCCTGCACGAGCTCAGCAAGCACAAGAACTTCGACATCACCACGGTGCAGGCCGAGGACGAGATCGCGGGCATCGGCATCGCCCTCGGCGCGTCCTACGGCGGTGCGCTCGGCGTGACGTCGACGTCCGGCCCCGGCATCGCGCTGAAGTCCGAGACCATCGGCCTCGCGGTGATGACCGAGCTGCCGCTGCTCGTGATCGACGTGCAGCGCGGTGGCCCGTCCACCGGTCTGCCGACGAAGACCGAGCAGGCCGACCTGCTGCAGGCGATGTTCGGCCGCAACGGCGAGTCGCCGGTGCCGATCGTCGCGCCGCAGTCGCCGTCGGACTGCTTCGACGCCGTGCTCGACGCGTGCCGGATCGCGCTCAAGTACCGCACGCCCGTGCTGTTCCTCTCCGACGGCGCGGTCGCGAACGGTTCCGAGCCGTGGCTGATCCCGGACGTCGACTCGCTGCCGGATCTCGGCGTCGCGTTCGCGACGGACCCGGAGAACTTCCAGCCGTACTCGCGCGACCCCGAGACGCTGGCCCGTCCGTGGGCGGTGCCCGGTACTCCTGGCCTGCAGCACCGCATCGGCGGTCTGGAGAAGCAGGACATCACCGGCAACATCTCCTACGACCCGGAGAACCACGACCGGATGGTCCGCCTGCGCCAGGCGAAGATCGACGGCATCGAGGTGCCGGACGTCGAGGTCGACGACCCGAGCGGCGAGGCGAAGGTCCTGGTCGTGGGCTGGGGTTCGTCCTACGGGCCGATCGGCGCGGCCGCCCGCCGCGTCCGCAAGCTCGGCCTGCCGGTCGCGCACGCGCACCTGCGGCATCTCAACCCGTTCCCGAAGAACCTGGGTGAGGTGCTGCGCAAGTACGACAAGGTGATCGTGCCGGAAATGAACCTGGGTCAGCTGGCGTTGCTGTTGAGGGCGAAGTATCTGGTGGACGCGATGTCGTACACCAAGGTGCAGGGCTTGCCGTTCAAGGCGGAAGAGCTGCAGGACGTGCTCGCTGACGTGATCAAGGGGGTGTCGGCGTGACTGCGATCGACCTCGGGATTCCGGGACTGACCGGAGTTCCCACCACCGACGAGAAGCAGACGGCCAGGGACTACAAGTCGGACCAGGAAGTCCGCTGGTGCCCCGGCTGCGGCGACTACATCGTGCTCAACACCATGCAGTCGTTCCTCCCGTCGCTCGGCCTGAAGCGCGAGAACATCGTGTTCGTCTCGGGCATCGGGTGTTCGTCCCGCTTCCCGTACTACATGAACACCTACGGCATGCACTCCATCCACGGCCGTGCGCCGGCCATCGCCACGGGTCTCGCCGTGTCGAGGCCGGACCTGAGCGTGTGGGTGGTGACCGGTGACGGCGACGCGCTGTCCATCGGCGGCAACCACCTGATCCACACGTTGCGGCGCAACGTGAACCTCAAGATCCTGCTGTTCAACAACCGGATCTACGGCCTCACCAAGGGCCAGTACTCGCCGACCTCCGAGGAAGGCAAGGTCACCAAGTCGACGCCGGTCGGATCGCTCGACCACCCGTTCAACCCGGTGTCGCTGGCGCTGGGCGCGGAGGCCTCGTTCGTGGGCCGGGCACTCGACTCGGACAAGGCGGGTCTGACCTCGGTGCTGCGCCAGGCGGCCGAGCACCGCGGGTCGGCGCTCGTCGAGATCTACCAGAACTGCCCGATCTTCAACGACGGCGCGTTCGACGTGCTGAAGGACGCGGACGAGGCGCAGCGGCGGATCATCAACGTCGTCGACGGCGAGCCGATCCGCTTCGGTCGTGAGGGCGAGTACTGCGTGACCCGCGAGGGCTTCGGGCTCGCGGTCGCGAAGTCCGCGGACGTGGACGCTTCGGACATCGTGATTCACGACGCGTCGGACCTGAACCTGTCGTTCGCGCTCTCGCGGCTGTCGACGCAGGACCTCACGCACACCGTCACCGGTGTGTTCCGGCGTGCGGACCGGCCCACGTACGACGACAGCGCGCGGGCGCAGGTCAACGAGGCCAAGTCCGTCAAGGCCCCGGATCTCGCCAAGCTGTTGCACGGCAAGGACACCTGGACCGTGGTCGGCTAGTACCCAGAACACCCGAAAGGCCCGCCAGCAACGCGCTGGCGGGCCTTTCGCATCAGCGCTGGTGCGAGCGGCGGTCGTAGGAGACCGCGTAGATCGTGCTGCGCGCCGCGAGGACCGGGTCGTCCGAAGGCTCGATGCCCTCGACCAGCGAGGTCGGGTCGAACACCTGGGACTGCCAGTGCTCCTGGTCCGGCGACTCCTTGGTGATCTCGATCCGGCCGACGTCGACCGTGCGGCGATCAGCCGGCCACGCCACGGTGGAGTCGTGCGTCGGGTCGCCCGGCTCGCCGAACTGCACGCGCAACGTGAACGCGATCGGCAGCCGGTCGCGCAGCTCCTCGGTCAGGTGGTGCGGGGTCCACGACGCGGAGTCCTCGGCGTCGACGATGCCCGCTTCCGGGACCCACGAGTAGCGCACGGGACGCACGACGCCTGAGGCGTCACGCCACAGGAACGCGTGGATGGCCCAGTACTGCGTGGTGGCGTAGGAAACGGGGATCGCGATGGTCTTGGCCGCCACCAGCGCGGGGCCGACGGTCGGGTGGGCGCCGACGAACGACTTGATGTGCGGCACGGACGGGTCCTGGGCATCGGTGTCCGCCTTGGCGGCCTTGATGAACTCCACGAACTCCTCGGGCGTGGCCGCGACGAACCGCTCCACGCTCACCATCACCAGGTCAGTGTTGGTGCCGTCGGCGAGGTGGAACTTGGTCGCGAAGCCGCGCACCGCACGGTCGCTGTCGGCGGCGTGCGGGTTGGCGTCGGTGTGCGAGAACCGGACGGTGGCGCGCACCGGGTCGCCCTGCAGGTGCGGTGCCGTGGTGAACGGCGCCGCGGCACCGTTCGGCGTGAAGACCGCTTCGTAGACGAAGCCTCGTGCGTGGGCGCGACGGAAGCCGTGGTGGGTGCCTTTCAGATTCTCGATCGAATCCACAATGGTCGAGGAGATCTGCGATTTGGCCAGTTCGGAGGACATGCGTCGACGCTATCGACGCAGGTCAGACCCGGCCAGAAAGGCGTTCCAATTGGGCACAGTTCCCGGTATTCCCGGTCACGGTGCCGGTCGGAACCCCGCCTTCTCGGCATCGGCTTCGGTGCGGAACCAGACATCGGCGCGGGTTTCGCCGAAATTGGCGGAACCCTCCGTGTAGTAGCGCCGGCCGGTCAGCGTGGCCTTCACCGAGAAGTCCGCGGCGGGCGCGTGACCGTCCGACTTGGGCAGCACCGAACCGGGACCGAACGGGGACCGCGGGTTGAATCCCTCAGGTTGCTGGAACCGGGACGATCCCGGGGCAGCGGCACCGTTGGGACGACCGCCCGTCGACGGCGAATATCCGACCGGACGCGGCCGGGACGGAAGGGCTGCCGCCGGAGCGGGCTGCGGGACGGGTTCCGGCTTCGGCTGTTCGAAGGCCGCGAACGCCGAGAAGCTCTGCTGGCGCTGCTGCGTGGTGCGCCGGGCCTCGCGGATCGGCAGGCCCGCCTCGGTGATGCGCTGCGGCAGGTCGGACTCGAACGGCTCAGGTTCGGGCTCCGGCTCCGGCGGCGCGGCGAGCAACGGCTCGTCGCTCGGCACGAACGTGGGCACGAACGGCTGCTCGTCGTGCGTCGGTTCGGGGAGCTGCCGGGTCTGCCCGAGCGCGGGGAGCGGCTCGTCGGCGTCCAGCAGCGGCTCGAAGAGCGAGCGCGGGCGGTCGGCGACGGGCTCCGGCTTCGCGGGGACCTCCGGCGCCTCCACGAGGTGGTCGAAGGCCGCCGCGACGGCACGGGGCTGGCGGCCGGTGGTCTCCATCTCCGTCTCCGGCGGGGCACCGAACGCCGAGAACGGCGCGGGAGCCGGGGCACCGGGCTCGCTGAAGGGAGCGACATACCCGACCGGCGGGCGGTACTCGGCGGGTTCCTCGGGCTCGGCGTAGGCGACGGGTTCGGGCTCGAAGACCTCTTGCTCGACGACCTCAGGCTCGTAGACCTCGGGCTCGTACACCTCAGGCTCGTGCGCCTCGGGCTCGAGCGGCTCACGGCGGGCGTGCGCGGGCTCGGACTCGCGCTCCGGCTCGGTGAAGCCCTGCTCCTCGGCCAGCGTCGTCTCGAACACGCCGTTGCGGACGTGCGGGGCGTCCAGGTCGGCGGGTTCGATCGGGGCGATCGCCTCGACCATGGTCTGCTCGGCGGGCGACTCCGGCTCGACGAACCCGTCCAACTGGCCGGAGATCTCGTCGCGCAGGCCGGGGTACTCGCCGGTGAGGTCGTTGGCGGGCCAGGAGCCCTGCTCGACCGCGATGAACGTCGTCTGCTCGGACTGCGTGTACTCGCGCTCGGAGTCGGCGTGAGCGGGCTCGTCCTCCTGCTCGGCGGCCTCGTCGAGGAACGCCTCCTGCTCCTGCTGGGCCCACACCTCGCGCGGCTGGTAGATGAAGTCGTCGTGCTCGTCGACCTCGGCGGGCGCGGTCGGCTCCTGCGCGGGCGGCGCGACCTCGGCGGTCGGCTCCGCGACGGTGGGCATGAACCCGGTCTGCTCGGCCGGGAGCTCCGGCTCGTCGTCGAAGTCGGCGGCCTCGAGCCCGGACCGCGGCAGGACCGTCGTCATCTCGGCCGGCGACTCCTGCGGCACGTCCTCCGGGGACAGGCGCTCGAACAGGGAACGCGGGCGGTCCTCGTCGTCCTCTGCCAGTGCGCGCTGCTCGGCCAGCTGCTCCTCGAACCGGCGCTGCGCCTCGTCCGCCTCCATGTACTGGCGGACCGGCGTGACCGGCTCCTGCACGACGACGGGCTCTTCGGCGAGCGGCTCGGGTTCCGGCTCCGGCTCCTCGGCCACGGCGGGCGGCGCGACGGGCTCACCGAAGTAGGCAGGGGGCTCCACGTACGGCCCGGGAGCGGGTGCGGGTGCGGGCACCGGCGAGGGGAAGGGTGCGGGCGTCGGCGGGCTCAGCACGTCGGCGCTCAACGACCGCGGCGGGGCGTCGTCCCACTCGTCGACCTCGAAGTCGTCGTCGCGGGCCACCGACTCGATGGGCGGCGCCGACCGCCGTGCGTCGAGAAGTTGATCTTCGAGGTCGGCGACCTGCCGGCGTGCGGGTCGGACCGCCACCAGCCACGTGAGCACCACTCCGGCGAGGAACGCCAGCAGACTCCACAGCCAGACCTGCCCGAAGACATTCACGGGTAAGCCCCTTCTACGACCACACTCGGTCCCTACTCACTCGGAAGGGTGAGCATGGCCAAACTACAGTGCCTTTGATGATGCTCCGTCACTACGCCGTTCGGCGCAAATATCCGGAGGAAACGCCAGCGTAGAGTGGCATTTTGTGCCGCAGCTGACGACTTCATCCCTCACTTCGCCAGAAGTTCACACCCAGGGGCGAGGCATCACCTACGGCGTACTCGCATACGTCCTTTGGGGCCTGTTCCCGGCGTACTGGCCACTCCTCGTGCCCGCCCAGCCGGTCGAGGTGCTCGCACACCGGATCGTCTGGTCGTTCGTGACGCTCGCCATCGCCGTCGTGCTCCTCCGGCGGTGGCGTCCTTTCCTTGAGTTATCAGGAAAAGGATGGCTCATCGTTACCGCAGCCGCCGTGTTGATCACGGTGAACTGGGGCACCTACATCTACGCGGTCAACAGCAAGCACGTCGTCGAGGCCGCGCTCGGCTACTTCATCAACCCGTTGGTGAGCGTGGCACTCGGCATGATCTTCCTCAAGGAACGATTGCGTCTCGTTCAGGCGGTCGCGTTCGCCGTCGTCGTCGTGGCTGTGATCGTGCTCACCGTCGACTACGGACGACTGCCGGTGATCTCGCTCGTCCTGGCCGTGTCGTTCGGCACATACGGGCTGCTGAAGAAGAAAGTCCCGCTCGACGCCATCTCCAGCCTCGCCGCGGAGAGCGCCGTCATCGCGCCGATCGCGTTCGTCTACCTGCTCGTGCTCGGCAGCGCGAACACCTTCACCACCGAAGGCGGCGGCCACACGCTGCTGCTCCTCAGCACGGGCATCATCACCGCGATCCCGCTGGTGCTGTTCGGAGCGGGCGCGCGGCTGATCCCGCTGACCACCATGGGGATGCTGCAGTACCTGGCACCGGTGCTGCAGTTCGCGTGGGGCGTGTTCGTGGTGCACGAACCCATGCCGCCCAGCAGGTGGATCGGCTTCGCCCTCGTCTGGCTAGCCCTCGCGATCTTCACCTTCGACGCGGTGAGGGAACGCGGGGGCCCCGCGTTCCCCAGAAGGAAACGCGGGGCCCCCGCGTGACCAACGGGAGCAGCTAGTGGGAGCGGGCCACTACGTAGGTGGCTAGTTCTTCCAGCGCGTCGCGGGCGGCGCACGGGGGGAGTTTGCCGAGTTCGGTGCGGGCCCGGTCGGCGTAGTCGTCGAGAGTTTCGCGGGCCTTGTCCATGCCGGACGACTTGCGCAGCAACAACAGGGCCTCGTCGACCAGGGCGTCGTCGGTGATCGGGCCCGCCAGCAGCTCGGCGAGTCGCGTCTCGGACGGGTCCGCGAGCGCGTAGAGCATCGGCAGCGTCTTCACGCCCTCGCGCAGGTCGGTACCGGGCGTCTTGCCGGACTCGACCGACGGCGAGGCGATGTCGATCACGTCGTCGGAGATCTGGAACGCCGCGCCGATCACCTCGGCGTACCGGCGCAGTGCGTCGGTCTGCTCCTCGGTGGCGTCGGAGAACATGCCGCCGAACCGCGCCGCGGTGGCGATCAGCACGCCCGTCTTCTCCTCGATCACCTTGAGGTAGTGGGAGATCGGGTCCTCGCCGGGCTGCGGGCCGACGGTCTCGCGCATCTGGCCGGTCACCAGGACCGAGAAGGTCTCCGCGATGATCCGCGCCGCGTCCGTGCCCAGGTCGGCCGTCAGCCGGGAGGCGTGGGCGAAGAGGAAGTCGCCCGTCAGGATCGCGATGCTGTTGTCCCACTTGGCGTTCGCGGACACCGCGCCGCGCCGCATGGTCGCCTCGTCCATGACGTCGTCGTGGTAGAGCGTGGCGAGGTGTGTGAGCTCGACCACAGCAGCGGCCTTGATGACCTTCTCGCGGTCCCAGTTCTCGCCGAACTGGGACGCCAGGAGTGTGAAGAGCGGGCGGATCCGCTTTCCGCCCGCCTCCACAAGGTGAAGCGAGGTTTCCGTCACGGGGGCGAACTCACTCCGCACGACCTCGTGCAGGATGCGCTCGACCTCGGCCAGACCGTCCTGGACTACCTCGGTGAGCACGGGGTCCACCAACGCGAACCCCGGTCCCTCATGCTCGCTACTGGTCACACCAGCAGACTACGTACACCTAGCTGAGGAAGGTGCCGGTACCCGCCCAATCGAGCACGAACGTGGGCCACAACCCCAGCACCAGGGTCACGACGGCACCCAACGTGATCGCGATCGTGGTGAACGCGCCGGGCACGCTGACGGTCGGGCCGTCCGGAGCCGGGTCGCTGAAGTACATCAGCACGATCACCCGCAGGTAGAAGAACGCCGCGACGGCCGAGGCCACCAGTGCGATCACCACGAGCGGCGTCAGGCCGGCCTCGATCGCCGCGCTGAACACGACGAACTTGCCGATGAAGCCGGACGTCAGCGGAATGCCGGCCAGCGCCAGCAGCAGGAACGTGAAGACGCCCGCCACGATCGGCGACCGCTTCGCGAGACCAGCCCACTGCGACAGGTGCGTCGCCTCGCCGTCCGAGTTGCGGACCAGCGACACGATGCCGAACGCGGCGATCGTGGTGAAGCCGTACGCCAGCAGGTAGAACATGGTCGCGCTCACACCGGGCGCCTTGCCCTCCGGCGTCAGCGCGATGGTGCCGATCAGCAGGAAGCCCGCGTGCGCCACCGACGAGTACGCGATCATGCGCTTCACGTCGGTCTGCGTGAGACCCAGCACCGCGCCGATCACCATCGACACGACCGCCACGCCCCACAGGACACCGCGCCACTCCCACTGCGTGTTCTGGAACGCCACCGTGAGCACGCGCAGGATGCCGCCGAACGCGGCCACCTTGGTGCACGCGGCCATGAACGCCGTCACCGGCGTCGGCGCGCCCTGGTACACGTCCGGGGTCCAGGCGTGGAACGGGCCGACGGCCGCCTTGAACAGCAGACCCACCACCAGCAGGCCGAAGCCCGCGAACAGCAGCGTGTCGGAACGGTCCGTGCCGGCGGCCGCGGACGCGATCGCCGAGAGCTTCACCGAACCCGCGTAGCCGTACAGCAGAGCCACGCCGTACAGGAAGAACGCGGAGGCGAACGCGCCGAGCAGGAAGTACTTCACGGCCGCTTCCTGCGAGAGCAGGCGACGGCGGCGCGCCAGGCCGCACAGCAGGTACAGCGGCAGCGACAGGACTTCCAGCGCGATGAACATGGTCAGCAGGTCGTTCGCCGCGACGAACGTCATCATGCCGCCGAGCGCGAACAGCGTGAGCGGGAAGACCTCGGTCTGCATGCCGGTCTTCGTCGCCTGAGCGCGGTCCTGGACGGTGCCGGGACGGATCGCGGCCTGGGCCACGAACACCCCACCGGGCTCCACCGAGCGGTCGGCGATCAGCAGGATCGACCCGAACGCCAGCACCAGCAACGTGCCCCACAGGAACAACGACGGCGTGTCGACCGCGATCGCGCCCGCCAGCGTCGCCACTCCCTGCGCGGGCCGGTCGGACACCGCGTAGAGGATCATCGCGCCCGTCGCCCCGACCAGCGTGACGAGCGACAGCACGAGCTGCACGGCCCACCGCTGATGCTTGGGCAGCAACGCTTCCAGCAACACGCTGACGCAGGCCGCGCCGAGCACGATCAGCACCGGCGCGATCGCACCGTAGAGGATCTCCGGCGCTTCGATCTGCTGCGCCTGAGCGACGAGAAGGTTCACGTCACTTGCCTTCCTGCACGGAGACCGGATCGGTCACGCCGACCTCGGTCAGCGTCGCCCCGACAGTCGGGGTGATGACGTCGAGCACCGGCTGCGGGTAGAACCCGAGGGCCAGCACGATGACAACGAGCGGTGCCAGTACCGCGATCTCGCGCCTGTTCAGGTCGCCGATCGCGGTCTTCTTCGCCGGGTCGCCCACGGCACCCGGACCGGCAGCGGCGCCGAGGAGGGCGTCGCCGCGCAGCGGGCCGGTCATCATCCGCTGGTAGAGCCACAGCACGTAGAGCGCCGCGAGCACCATGCCGACCGTCGCGATGATCGTGTAGACCGGGCGGGTCGGGAACGAACCGATCAGCACCAGGAACTCGGAGACGAACGAGTTGGTGCCCGGCAGCGACAGCGTGGTCAGACCGGAGAGCAGCAGCATGCCGGCGAGCACCGGTGCCACCTTCGACATGCCGCCGTAGTCGGAGATCAGCGACGAACCACCGCGCGCGATCACCATGCCGATCACCAGGATCAGCATGCCGGTCGAGATCGAGTGGTTGAGCATGTACGACACCGAGCCCACGCCTGCCTGCGACGTGAACGAGAAGATGCCGAGCGCGATGAAGCCGAAGTGGGCGATCGAGACGTAGGCCAGGAACCGCTTCATGTCCCGCTGGCCCGTGGCGAGCAGCGATCCATAAAGGACACCGGCCACCGCGAGCACGAGCACGAGCGGCGCCAGGTTCTTCGACGCCGTCGGGAACATCGGCAGCAGGTAGCGCAGCATGCCGAACGTGCCGACCTTGTCCAGGATGCCGACGACGATCACCGTGACGCCGATGGGCGCCTCGGCCGCCGCGTCGGGCAGCCAGGTGTGGAACGGCACGAGCGGCGCCTTGATCGCGAACGCCAGGAAGAAGCCGAGGAACAGCCAGGTCTGCGTCGTCGCGTCGGCGTCGCTGACCACCTTCACCAGCGTGGCCCAGTCGAACGTGCCCTTGCCCAGCTCGTCCGACGCCATCGCGTAGGCGCCGATCGCGGAGGCCAGCATGATCAGGCCGCCGAGGAACGAGTACAGGAAGAACTTGACCGCCGCGTACTGCCTGCGCGCGCCGCCGTAGCCGCCGATCAGGAAGTACATCGGGATCAGCATGACCTCGAACAGCACGTAGAACAGGAAGACGTCGGTGGCGGCGAACACGCCGACCGTCACGGCCTCCTGCACCAGGATCAGCGCGAGGTACCCGCCCTGGGAGCGACCGGCCGGCAGCTTCTCCGTCCAGCCCGCCCCGATCACCAGCGGGATCAGCAGCGCGATCACCGCGATCATCACCAGCGCGATGCCGTCGATGCCGAACGACAGCCGCACGCCGAACGCCGGGATCCAGTCCACGCCCGCGGCGAGCTGGATCCGGTCACCGTCCGGCTTGTACGCGGTCCACAGCAGCACGGCGAGCACCAGCTCGACGAGCGAGAACGCCAGTGCGACGAGCTTGGCCTTCTTGTCGTCCTTGCGCAGGAACGCCACCACCAGGGCGCCGACGAGCGGCACCACCAGCAGTGCGATCAGAACCCAGGTCACGAGAACCTCACCACCAGGAGCGCCCCGAGCACGAAGATCGAGCCCAGCAGCATGGACAGTGCGTAGGAGCGGACGAACCCGGTCTGCAGCCTGCGCAACCGGCCGGAGCTACCGCCGAGCAGCGCCGCCATGCCGTTGACGGCACCGTCGACGCCCTTCAGGTCGAGGAACACCAGCGCGCGGGTGAGCCAGGTGCCCGGCCGCGCGAAGAGGGCCTCGTTGAGCGCGTTGCCGTACAGGTCCGCACGGGCGGCGCGCACCGGGAACGACACCCGCAGCGGACGCTCGACCGGCTGCTTGCCGCGAGCGAAGATCAGGAACGCGAGAGCCGCGCCGAGAACGGAGAGCCCCGCGGTCAGCAGGCCGACGGTGCCGTGCGACAGCACGCCGTGCTCTTCCTTCAACTCACCCAGTGAGGGCTCCAGCCAGCCGGCCAGACGGCCACCGGTGGAGAACCACCAGCCGCCCGCCACCGACCCGACCGCGAGGATGATCATCGGGATGGTCATCGTCAACGGCGACTCGTGCGGGTGGTAGTCGCGGCCGTCCTCGGACTTCAGGTCCTTCCAGCGGGGCTGGCCCAGGAAGACCAGAACCAGCAGGCGCGTCATGTAGAACGCGGTCAGCGCGGCACCGAGCAGCGCCACCCCGCCGAAGACATAGCCTCGCCAGCCCTCCCCGGTGAACGCCGCCGCGATGATGGCGTCCTTCGAGAAGTAACCGGAGAACGGCGGGATGCCGATCAGCGCGAGGTAGCCGAGCGCCCAGGTGACGAAGGTGATCGGCAGGTACTTCGCCAGGCCACCCATCCGCCGGATGTTGCCCTCGTCGTTCATGCCGTGCATGACCGAACCGGCACCGAGGAAGAGCCCGGCCTTGAAGAAGCCGTGCGTCAGCAGGTGCATGATGCCCAGCGCGTAACCCACCGGGCCGAGGCCCACCGCGAGGATCATGTAACCGATCTGCGAGACCGTGGAGTACGCCAGGACTTTCTTGAAGTCGTCGTAGGCGCAACCGATGATGCAACCGATCAGCAGCGTGACGCCACCGATGATCATCACGACCAGGCGGCCGTCCTCGCTCAGGTTGTAGAGCGGGTTGGACCGGGCGATCAGGTACACACCGGCGGTGACCATCGTCGCCGCGTGGATCAGAGCGGACACCGGGGTCGGACCGGCCATCGCGTCCGGCAACCAGGCCTGGAGCGGGAACTGACCGGACTTGCCGCAGGCGCCCAGGAGCAGCAGCAGCGTGATCGCGAGGACCTCGGCGGACGAGAACTCGCCGACCCGGCTGAAGACCTCGGTGTACTGCGTGGTCCCGAGCCGGTTGAACATCAGGAAGATCGCGATGGCCAGACCGAGGTCGCCGACGCGGTTCATCAGGAAGGCCTTCTTGGCCGCCGACGCCGCTTCCGGCTTGTACTGATACCAGCCGATCAGCAGGTACGAGGCGAGACCGACGCCCTCCCAGCCGAAGTACAGGGTCACGAAACCGTTGCCCAGCACCAGCAGGAGCATCGCCGCCACGAAGAGGTTGAGGTAGGCGAAGAACTTCCGCCTGCCTTCCTCGTGCGCCATGTAGCCGATCGAGTAGATGTGGATCAGCGAACCCACACCGGTGATCAGCAGCACGAACGTGAGCGACAGCGGGTCGAGCCGCAGTCCGAAGTCGACGGTCAGCGCGTTGATGTGGACCCAGTCGAACAGGTGCAGGTTCTGCACCCGCTGCTCGGGGTTCGAGATGCCGATCGTCGAGAAGAACAGCGCGAGTCCGTAGCCGAACGCGCCGATGATGGTGGCGCAGCCGAGCAGATGACCCCACTTGTCGGTGCGCTTGCCACCGACCAGCAGCACCGCCGCGCCGAACGCGGGCAGCGCCAACAACAGCCAGGCGAAGCTCGCGACCCCGCTGGCGACAACAGGTTCCGTCACCGGTGACCCCTCAGTACTTCAGCAGGTTCGAGTCGTCGACCGAGGCCGAGCGACGCGTGCGGAAGATGGACATGATGATCGCGAGGCCGACGACGACCTCCGCCGCGGCGACGACCATCACGAAGAACGCCATCACCTGACCGTCGAGCGAGCCGTTGATCCGCGCGAACGTCACCAGGGTCAGGTTGACCGCGTTGAGCATGAGCTCGACGCACATGAACACGACGATGGCGTTGCGGCGCACCAGGACACCGACGGCGCCGATGCTGAACAGCAGTGCCGACAGCAGCAGGTAGTACGTGGGAGTCACGACTCACTTCCCTTGAGCGCGTGCGCGTCGGCCTCGTGCCCGGTGCCGGCCGCCCCGGCGATGTCGTCCGACAGGGTGGACTTGTCGGTCGCCTCGATGACCTCGAACAGCGACTCCTCCGACACGCTGCCGTCGGGCAGCAGCGCGGGGGTGGCCACCGAGTTCGCGGTGGCGAAGACACCGGGACCGGGGATGGACCCGACCCGCTTGAACTCCTGGAAGCGCTCCTCGACGAGTTCCTTCTGCGTCTTCTTGGAGGGCTTCCCGTCGCGGCCCACGAACGCCAGGATCATCGCGCCGAGGGCGGCGGTGATCAGCAGCGCCGACGTGAGCTCGAACGCGAACAGGTAGTCCGTGAAGAGCTTCGTGCCGATGTTGCCGACGTTGCCGCCGTTCGTGGTGTTCGCCTCGGCGAGCCCCGCAGGCTCGACCGAGGTGAGCGCGCGGGCGACGGAACCGACCATCAGGACGGCGAACCCGATGCCGAGCAACGCGGCCGCGAGTCGTTGCCCGCGAATGACTTCGACCACGGAGTCCGAACTGTCGCGGCCGACCATCATGAGCACGAACAGGAACAGCATCATGATCGCGCCGGTGTAGACGATGATCTGAACGAAGCCGAGGAACGGCGCCTGCTGGATCATGTACAGCACACCGAGGCTGAGCATCGTCACGACGAGCCACAGCGCGGAGTGCACCGCGTTGCGCGCGAAGAGCATGCCGAGTGCGCCGGCCAGCGCGAGCGGGCCGAGCACCCAGAAGGCGATGGCCTCGCCGGTGGTGACGGTGTCGACCACCTTCTGCACTGGCTCCGGCTGCTGGGCGAGGAAGCTGACGAGAAGGCTCACTGCCCGGCCTCCTTAGCCAGCTGCGGGCCGTTCACGTAGTAGTCCTGCTCGTTGTTTCCCAACCGCATCGGGTGCGGCGGCTGCTCCATGCCGGGCAGCAGCGGAGCGAGCAGGTCCTCCTTCGTGAAGATCAGGTCCTGGCGGTTGTCGTCGGCGAGCTCGTACTCGTTCGTCATCGTGAGCGAACGGGTCGGGCACGCCTCGATGCACAGACCGCAGCCGATGCAGCGCAGGTAGTTGATCTGGTAGTCGGCGCCGTAGCGCTCACCGGGCGAGAAGCGCGCTTCCTCGGTGTTGTCGCCACCTTCGACGAAGATCGCGTCCGCCGGGCAGGCCCACGCGCACAGCTCGCAGCCGACGCACTTCTCCAGCCCGTCCGGGTGCCGGTTCAGCTGGTGACGGCCGTGGAACCGCGGCGCGGTCACCTTCTTGACCTCGGGGTACTCCTCCGTCACCACCTTCTTGAACATGGTGCCGAAGGTGACGCCGAAGCCTTTCAGGGACTCGAACATCCCTACTCAGCCTCCTTACCGGTGGTGACGGCTGCCTTGTCCTTGGGGATGTTGGCGACCTTGACCTTGCGCTTGGGCGCGGCCTTGGGGACAGCGAGATCGAGCGGCGGCACCGGGAAGCCGGAACCCGCGAGCGGAACGCCCTTGGTGTCCTGGACCTTCTTGTCCGGCAGCAGGAACGAGACCAGCAGCACGAGACCGACGACCACGCCGAGCGCGATGAGCCGCTGCGCCGTGGAGAGCTGCTGGATGGCACCGGTGCGGATGACCGCGACGGCCATGATCCAGACGAGGCTGGTCGGGACCAGCACCTTCCAGCCGAGCTTCATGAACTGGTCGTAGCGCAGGCGGGGCAGCGTGCCGCGCAGCCAGATGAAGATGAACAGGAAGAACAGCGTCTTGCCGATGAACCAGAGCAGGCCCCACCAGCCGGTGTTCATGAACTCGCCGCTCCACGGGGCGCGGTAGCCGCCGAGGAAGAGCGTGGTCGCGAGCGCCGAGACGGTGACCATGTTGACGTACTCGGCGAGGAAGAACAGCGCGAACTTCAGCGAGCTGTACTCCGTGTGGAAACCACCGACGAGCTCCGACTCGGCCTCGGGGAGGTCGAACGGCGCGCGGTTGGTCTCGCCGACCATCGACACCGCGTAGATCACGAAGCTGGGGAACAGCAGGATGCCGAACCAGCCGGGAATCACACCGCCGAGCACCATGTTCGCCTGCGCGTTGACGATGTCACCGGTCGACATCGAGCCGGTGAACATGATCACCGCGACGATCGACAGACCCATCGAGATCTCGTAGGAGATCACCTGCGCGGCCGACCGCAGGGCGCCGAGCAGCGGGTACGGCGAGCCGGAGGCCCAGCCGGACAACACGATGCCGTAGACGCCGATCGAGGAGCAGGCCAGCACCACCAGCACGCCGACCGGGAGGTCGACGAGCTGCAGCGCGGTCTGCTGGCCGAACAGGTTGACCTCACCCGCGAGCGGGATCACCGAGAACGCCAGGAACGCGGGGATGCAGGAGATCACCGGCGCGAGGAAGAACACCCACTTGTCCGCGAGGACCGGGCGGATGTCCTCCTTGAACGCGAGCTTCAGACCGTCCGCGAGCGACTGCAGCCAGCCGTTCGGGCCGACCCGGTTGGGGCCGGGGCGGTGCTGCATCCGCGCGACGACCTTGCGCTCCCAGTTGATCATGAACAGGGTCATGACCACGAGGAACGCGAAGATCCCGACGACCTTGATCAGCACCAGCCAGATCGGGTCGTCCGCGAGGAGCTTGGCGGTCTCGCCGTTGTCCGCGGCGAGGAAGAGCTGGGGCGTCATGACTTCCCTCCGCTGACGGAGACGATCGAGCCGTGGCCCGCGCCGAGCGTGGCGCGGACGGTCACGTCACCCGAGTTGGTGGGCAGCCAGATGACGCCCTCTGGCAGGTCGTCGGTCTCGACCGGGAGCGTGATCGCGCCGCGTTCGGTGGAAACCGTCACGTAGCCGCCGGTCTCCAGGCCGAACTGCTGCGCGGTGGTCTCCGCGACCTTGGCGACGACCGGGCGGGCCGTGCCGGCGAGGTGCGGTTCGTCCACCTGCAGCGAGCCGTTGCCGATCAGGCGGTGCCACGTGGCGAGCACTGCCTTGCCGGCACCGGCCGGGCTCTGCAGCGGCGCGGCGACGTTGAGCGAGGATCCGCTCGGTGCGCCTTCGCCGAGGCGGGCCAGGTCGGCGGCCGCGGCGGCGGGCGTCTGCGTGAACAGGTCCGCGTCCATCTCCACCGCGAGGGTGTCGAGCACGCGGCAGTCCGGCAGCGCGCCGGTGCCTTCCAGCGTCAGGCCGAACTCGCGGCGGCGGCCCTCCCAGTTGAGGTAGCTGCCGGACTTCTCGACCGCCGGGGCGATCGGGAGCACGACGTCGGCGTGCGCGGTGACCGCGCTCGGCCGCAGCTCCAGGCTCACGACGAAGCCGACCATGCCCAGTGCCCGTTCCGCGAGCGCGGGATCCGGCAGGTCGAACGGGTCGACGCCACCGATCACCAGGCCGGACAGACCGCCACTGGCGGCCGCGATGAGGATTCCATTGGTGTCGCGGCCGGGCGTCGCGGGCAGCGAGCCCTCCTCGACACCCCAGGTCCGCTCGACCTCGGTGCGCGCGGAGGCGTTCGCGACGTGGCGGCCACCGGGCAGCAGGTTCGGCACCGCACCGACCGCGAGCGCACCGCGCTCACCGGCACGGCGCGGGATCCACGCGACCTTGGCTCCGGTGCGCTCGGCCAGTCGCGTGACCGCGGTGAACGCGCCGGGGATCTCGGCGGCGCGCTCGCCGACGAGGATCACCGCACCGGGCTTGCTCAGCAGCTCCACGACATCGGAAGCGTGCTCCGCCAACGCGTTCAGCGCGTTCGCCTCAGCACCGGGCACGCAGGCGAGCAGCGTGCCGAGCGTCTTCTCGACGGCCGGGGTGGTGAACTGGCCGAGGTGGAAGACCTTGGTCTTGCCGGTGCGAGCGGCCTTGCGCAGGCGCAGGAAGACGATCGGCGCTTCCTCTTCCGGCTCGAAGGCGACCAGCAGCGCGGCCGGTGCGGATTCGATGCCCTGGAAGGTGACGCCGTTGTCCGGGTTCGTGAACACCGCGGTGCTCGACAGGAACTCCAGCTCCTCGGCGCTGTGCGGCCGAGCGCGGAAGTCGATGTCGTTGGTGTGCAACGCGATCCGGGCGAACTTCGAGTACGCGTAGGCGTCCTCGACGGTCAGCCGGCCACCGGTCAGCACGCCGACGCCGTTCGCGTCACGGGCCGCCGTCAGACCTGCCGCCGCGACCTGCAGCGCCTCGGTCCACGACGACTCGCGCAGCTCACCGGTCTCGGCGTCGCGGACCAGCGGCCGCTTGATGCGGTCACCGGTCGTGGCGTAGCGGAAGGCGAACCGGCCCTTGTCGCAGATCCACTCCTCGTTGACCTGCGGGTCGTCGCTGGCGAGCTTGCGCTGCACCTTGCCGCGCCGCCAGTCGGTGCGCTCGGCACAACCCGACGAGCAGTGCTCGCAGACGCTCGGCGTCGACACGAGGTCGAACGGCCGGGCGCGGAACCGGTAGGCAGCGCTCGTCAAAGCACCGACCGGGCAGATCTGGATGGTGTTGCCGGAGAAGTACGACTGGAACGGCTTGTCCTGCGCCACACCGATCTGCTGCTGCGAGCCGCGCTCCAGCAGTTCGATGAACGGGTCTCCGGCGATCTGCGCGGAGAACCGGGTGCAGCGCTGGCAGAGCACACAACGCTCGCGGTCGAGCAACACCTGCGTGGAGATGTTGATCGGCTTCGGGAACGTCCGCTTGTGCTCGTGGAAGCGGGAGTCGCTGCGGCCGTGGGCGATCGCCTGGTTCTGCAGCGGGCACTCACCACCCTTGTCGCAGATCGGGCAGTCCAGCGGGTGGTTGATGAGCAGCAGCTCCATCACACCCTGCTGGGCCTTGTCCGCGACCGGCGAGGTCAGCTGGGTCTTCACGACCATGCCGTCCGCGACCGTCATCGTGCAGGAGGCCTGCGGCTTCGGCATCGGCCGGCCGCCCATCTCGACCTCGACGAGGCACTGGCGGCAGGCGCCCGCGGGCTCCAGCAGCGGGTGGTCGCAGAAGCGCGGGATCACGGTGCCGAGTCGTTCCGCGGTGCGGATCAGCAGCTCACCCTTCGGCGCGATGACCTCCACGCCGTCGATGACCAGCTTCACGTGTCCTTCTGGGACAACGACTTCAGCGGTGGGCTTGTCGGGGGCGATGGTCATGCGTTCGCTCCAGCCAGGACCTTGGAGTTCGTGTCGCACAGGGCGAGGAACTCGTCCTTGAAGTACTTGATGCCACTGGTGATCGGGCTGACGGCACCGTCACCGAGCGCGCAGAACGAGCGGCCGAGGATGTTGTCGCAGACGTCGAGCAACGTGTCGATGTCGCTCGCCGTGCCGTTGCCCGCCACCATCCGCTGCAGGATCTGCACGAGCCAGTACGTGCCCTCGCGGCACGGCGTGCACTTGCCGCACGACTCGTGCTTGTAGAACTCCGTCCACTTCATGACGGCCCACGGCACGGACACGGTCTCGTTGAAGATCTGCAGCGCCGTCGTGCCGAGCATCGAACCGGCCTCGGCGGCACCTTCGAAGTCCAGCGGCACGTCGAGGTGCTCCGCGGTGAACAGCGGGGTGGACGAGCCACCCGGCGTCCAGAACTTCAGCGGGATGCCGTCCTTCATGCCACCGGCCATGTCCAGCAGCTCGCGCAACGTGGTGCCCATCGGCGCCTCGTACTGGCCGGGGTTCGTGACGTGACCGGACAGCGAGTAGATCTTCGGACCGGGTGAGCGGTCGCGGCCCATCTCGCGGAACCAGTCCGAGCCGCCGTTCACGATGAACGGCACGGACGCGATCGTCTCGACGTTGTTCACCACGGTGGGCGAGGCGTACAGGCCCGAGGTCGCGGGGAACGGCGGCTTGAGCCGCGGCTGGCCACGACGGCCCTCCAGCGAGTCGAGCAGTGCCGTCTCCTCACCGCAGATGTACGCGCCGGCGCCCGCGTGGATCACCACGTCGAGGTCGAAGCCGCTGCCGAGGATGTCCTTGCCCAGGTAGCCCTTGGCGTACGCCTCGCGCACGGCGGCGTTGAGGCGGCGGATGCAGTGCAGGACCTCGCCGCGGACGTAGATCGCGGCGAAGTTCGCGCGGATCGCGTACGCCGTGATGATCACGCCCTCGATCAGCGAGTGCGGGTCCGCCATCATCAGCGGGATGTCCTTGCAGGTGCCCGGTTCGCCCTCGTCGGCGTTGATGACGAGGTAGTGCGGCTTGCCGTCGCCCTGCGGGATGAAGCCCCACTTCATGCCGGTGGGGAAGCCCGCACCGCCGCGGCCGCGCAGCCCGGAGTCCTTGCACTGCTGGATGAGCTGGTCCGGGTGGGCCTTGAGCGCCTTGGGCAGCGCGGTGTAGCCACCGACGCGCTCGTAGGTCTCGATCGTCCAGGACCTGGGCTCGGTCCAGCTCTTGGTGAGAACGGGAGTCAGCGGGTTTGCCATCGGTTCCCCCTACTTCTTTTCCGGCAGTGCGGGGAACTCGGCGTCGGCCGGCATCTTCGGCGCGTCCCAGCCGCGGTCCTTCGCGATCTGGGCGCCCCGCAGGGTTTCCGGTGCCGCCGACGGTCCGTCGAGGTCCGCGTCGCGGCCCTCGAAGAACCCGGCGAGCTGCAGTTCCGCCTGCTTGAAATCGGTGAGCGGGGCGCCGCGCGTGGGGGCGGGCTTCTCCCCCGACTGCAACGCCTTCACGAGTCCCAGCGCCTTGTCCGGCGTCTGGTTGTCGTAGAACTCGTAGTTCACCTGGAGAACCGGGCCGAGGTCGCACGCGGCGAGGCACTCGGCGTGCTCCAGGGTGATCGAGCCCGGCGTGCCCGGCTCGCCCGCGGTCTCCTCGTGGCCCACGCCGAGGTGGTCCTTGAGGGTCTTGTAGATGTCGTCGCCGCCGAGAGCCGCGCACAGCGTGTTGGTGCACACGCTGACCAGGTGCTCACCGCACGGGCGGCGCTTGTACATCGTGTAGAACGTCGCGACCGCGCTGACCTCGGCCTCGCTCAGGTCGAGCTGCCCGGCGCAGAACCGGATGCCCTCCTGCGAGACGTAGCCCTCGACCGACTGCACCAGGTGCAGCATCGGCAGCAGGGCGCTGCGGGCCTGCGGGTAGCGGGCGATGATCGCCTGCGCGCGGTCCGCAGTGGACTGGTCGAAGGTCTGTTCTGGCGCTTGAGTCATCGGTCGCAACCACCCATCACCGGGTCGATCGAGGCGACGGACGCGATCACGTCGGCGACCATGCCGCCTTCGCACATCGCGGGCATCGACTGGAGGTTCACGAAGCTGGGCTCGCGCAGGTGCACGCGCATCGGGCGGGTGCCACCGTCGGACACGACGTGGTAGCCCAGCTCGCCGCGCGGCGACTCGACCGGCACGTACACCTGGCCGGACGGCACCTTGAAGCCCTCGGTCACCAGCTTGAAGTGGTGGATCAGGGACTCCATCGACTGGCCCATGATCTTGCGGACGTGCTCGAGCGAGTTGCCCATGCCGTCGCTGCCGATCGTGAGCTGCGCGGGCCACGCGATCTTGGCGTCCTCGACCATCACCGGACCGGTCGGCAGGCTCTTCACGACCTGCTTGATGATCTTCAGCGACTGGTGCATCTCCTCCAGCCGCAACAGGTACCGCGCGAAGCAGTCCGCCGCGTTGGAGGTCGGCACGTCGAAGGCGTAGTTCTCGTAGCCGCTGTACGGCTCGATCTTGCGCAGGTCCCAGGCGAGGCCGGCGGAGCGCAGGATCGGGCCGGTGATGCCGAGCGCGAGGCACGCGTCGACGGGCAGGTAGCCCACGTCCGCGAGGCGGTTGCGCCAGATCGGCTGGCCGGTGAGCAGCTTGTCGTAGTCCGGGAGCCGCTTCTCCATGATCTTGACGAACGCGTTGATCTTCTCGATCCCGTCCGCCGGCAGGTCCTGTGCGAGGCCGCCGGGGCGGATGAACGCGTGGTTCATCCGCAGACCCGTGAGGTGCTCCAGCAGGTGCAGCGCCTCTTCGCGCTCGCGGAAGCCGGAGGTCATGCCGGTCAGCGCGCCGAGCTCCATGCCGCCGGTGGCGAGCGCGACGAGGTGCGAGCTGATCCGGTTGATCTCCATCAGCAGCACGCGGATGGCCTGCGCCTTGTCCGGCACCGTGACGCCGAGCAGCTTCTCGACCGACATGCAGTACGCGGCCTCGTGGTGCAGCGGCGCCAGGTAGTCGGTGCGGGTGATGAAGGTGACGCCCTGCACCCAGTTGCGGTACTCGAGGTTCTTCTCGATGCCGGTGTGCAGGTAGCCGATGACGCTGCGGGCGTGCGTGACGGTCTCGCCCTCGAGCTCCAGGACCAGGCGGAGCACGCCGTGCGTCGACGGGTGCTGCGGGCCGAGGTTCATGACGATGCGCTCGTCGTGGACGGCGTCCGCGAGCACCTCGTCCCAGTCGCCGCCGGTCACCGTGTAGACGGTGCCCTCGGTGGTCTTCCGGGAGTCGGCGATCTCGGGAGTCTCTTTGGTCTCGACGCTGTCGCTGCCGGGACCGCTCGTGTCGGTGCCGGTGGTGACGTCGGAAAGTCGCTCGGTCATGAGTAGGACCGCCTCTGGTCCGGCGGAGGAATCTCCGCGCCCTTGTACTCGACCGGAATGCCGCCCAGCGGGTAGTCCTTGCGCTGCGGGTGGCCGTCCCAGTCGTCCGGCATGAGGATGCGGGTCAGTCCGGGGTGACCGTCGTAGATGATCCCGAACATGTCCCAGGTCTCGCGCTCCTGCCAGTCCGCCGTCGGGTAGACCTCGACGAGGCTCGGCACGTGCGGGCTCTCGACGTCGACCGCGACCTCCAGCCGGATGCGGCGGCGGTACGTCATCGACGTCAGGTGCGTGACCGAGTGCAGGCGCTGCGGCACGTCCGCGCCGTAGTCGACACCGGACACCGAGCTGCAGAGCTCGAAGCGCAGCGACGGGGTGTCGCGGCAGATGCGCGCGACCTCCAGCAACGTCTCCGGCTTGAGGTAGAAGGTGATCTCGCCGCGGTCGACGGTCACCTGCTGCACGGTGTCGGCGGGCAGGCCCTTGTCGCTGATCGCGGCGAACAGCTCGTCGGCGACCTCGTCGAACCAGCCGCCGAACGGGCGCTCGGCGGGCGCGGCGACGTGGGCGGGCAGGCGCAGGCCGCCGAAGCCCGACGTGTCACCGGAGCCGGAGACGCCGAAGAGGCCCTTGCGCTCCTTGCCCGCGAAGATCGGCGCTTTGGCCTCTGCCCCGTTGGTCTTCTCGAGGCCCTCGACAGCGCGGTCGGCGCTGGAGTGCTCTCCCCCTGGCTCGGTCACTTCTTCCTCGCAAAACGCTCGGAGGACGGGATGAGATCGGTGTGGTAGCCCGAGTCGGCGAGTGCCTTGGCGCGCACGGCGCCCAGCGGCTCGTCCATGATCTTGGCGTGGATCTTGAGGATCGCGTCCATCAGCATCTCCGGCCGCGGCGGGCAGCCCGGCAGGTACATGTCGACGGGCACGACGTGGTCGACGCCCTGCACCACCGCGTAGTTGTTGAACATGCCACCGGTCGACGCGCAGACGCCCATGGCCAGCACCCAGCGGGGCTCGGGCATCTGGTCGTAGATCTGCCGCAGCACCGGCGCCATCTTGTTGGTGACGCGGCCCGCGACGATCATCAGGTCGGCCTGGCGGGGTGACGCGCGGAAGACCTCCATGCCGAAGCGGGCGAGGTCGTAGCGCGGACCACCGGTCGTCATCATCTCGATGGCGCAGCAGGCCAGGCCGAAGGTGGCAGGCCACAGCGAGGACTTGCGGGTCCAGTTGACCAGCTTCTCGACGCTGACCAGCAGGATGCCGTTCGGGAGCTTCTCCTCGAGACCCATGACTTCCTCAGTTCCAGTCGAGGCCGCCGCGACGCCACACGTAGACGTACGCGAAGCCGAGCGTGGCGACGAACAGGACGATCTCCACCAGCCCGAACAGCCCGAGCTTGTCGGCAGCGACGGCGAACGGGTAGAGGAAGACCATTTCGATGTCGAACAAGATGAAGAGCATCGCCGTCAGGTAGTAGGCGACGGGCATGCGCCCACCACCCACGACCGGCTGCGGGCTCGGCTCGATGCCGCACTCGTAGGCGTCGAGCTTCGCCCGGTTGTAGCGGCGGGGTCCGATGTAGGGCGCTGCGGTCACCGAGAACAGCGCGAACGCCCCGGCGAGCGCGAACATCAATACGAGGGGGAGGTAAGGGTCCAGCACGCTCCGTCGTCCTTTCCTCGCGGTCGAGGCGCACCCTATGGGTGTAGTTCTTCGCCCGGTTTGTTAGGCGGACCTAACAAACCGCTTGTGAAACAGTTCACAAGCTTGTTCACACTGTTGTGAAGTGATTCACAAGGTCGATGGCCAGTGTAGAACGCCTGTAAATGACCTAGGTCACAGGGTCTGACCTGGGGCTTTAACTTGCCCGACACATGCGAAACGGCACCGGCTCGTATTGAGCCGGTGCCGTCACCTATTCGGAGTAATTTACGCCGTCGGCGCAAGCTTCGTGGCAGCCACGATCAGGCGGTCCATTGCGTCGCCGTCCTTGGGGTCGTAGAGGCCCGCGAGCAGCTTGAGCACGAGTTTCATCAGGCGTTTGCGCGGCATTCCGTACTTCGTTGCGGTCCGCATGACCGCCGGATTCCCGATGAGCTTCGAGAAGACGTTGCCGAGCCGGTAGTAACTGCCGAGCGCCTGTTCGATGCGGACCGGGTAGCCGTGCAGCGCGCGTTCACGGTTGACGCCCGTCCGCGCGAGGGCCTGGACGACACTCTCGGACGCGATCTTGGCCGACTCCATGGCGTAGCCGATGCCCTCACCGTTGAACGGGTTGACCATGCCGCCGGCGTCGCCGACGAGGATCAGGCCGTTCTGGTAGTGCGGCTTGCGGTTGAGGCCCATGGGGAGCGCGGCGCCGCCGATGCGGCTCGTAGCGTTCTCCTCGCGGAAGCCCCACTCCTCCGGCGTGCCGTCGAGCCAGGAGCGCAGCAGCTGGCGGTAGTCCGTGGTGCCGTAAGCCTTCGACGTGCTGAGGATGCCGAGACCGACGTTCACGCTGCCGTCGCCCATGCCGAAGATCCAGCCGTAGCCGGGCAGCAGCTGGCCGTCCGGGGCCCACAGCTCCAGGTGCGACTCGAGGTAGTCGTCCTTGGTGCGCGGGCTCGCGTAGTAGCGGCGGACCGCGACGCCCATCGGCTTGTTGTCGTCCTTCTGCAGACCGGCGCTGATCGCGAGCCTCGCACTCACCCCGTCGCACGCCACCGTGATCGGCGCGCGGTACGTGACCGGGTTCTTTTCCGGTCCCTGCTTGGCTTCGACGCCGACGACGCGGCCGTTCTCGATGATGGCCTTGGTGACCGTGGTGTTCTCGTGCATGCGCGCGCCTGCTTGTTTGGCGGCGTTCGCGAGCATCTCGTCGAAGTCCATGCGCGGGCGGACCACGCCGTAGTTGGGGAACGTGGCCAGCTCGGGCCAGTCGAGCTCCATCGTCACGCCGCCGCCGACGACCCGCAGCCCCTTGTTGTGGAGCCAGCCGTTCTCTTCGCGGGTGTCGATGCCGAGGTCGATCAGCTGCTTGACGCCGCGCGGCGTGAGGCCGTCACCGCAGACCTTCTCGCGGGGAAAGGAGCTCTTCTCGAGGAGGAGCACGTCGAGACCCGCCCTGGCGAGGTAGGTCGCCGCGGTCGAGCCCGCCGGTCCCGCCCCCACGACGATGACGTCGGCGTCCTCGTTGATCCCACGCCTGCTCATCCAGACTCCCTACCTGATACCCGGTCACACAGCTCACTCGCGACTCTAACCGGCACTACCTGAGACCCCCCTCGCCCACTCCTGCTGCCGTGGGAACGCAGGGGCCCTGCGTTCCCCCTAGGGAAACGCAGGACTCCCGCGTGACTCTGAAGATCTCGAGTTGTCCACATGTCGATCATGAGGTGGTTGCTGTCAGCTGATATCTGCCCATCATTGGGCGAGTGGCGAAATGGACCCGAGCTGACTACGGACTGCTGGCCGACTTGTTCGAGGACGGCGTCGCAGCTCGCCGTGAACTGCTCAAACTCGGGCTCTCGGGAAAGGTGATGGCACTCAAGTGCCGACCGGGAGGCGATTGGACGCGGTTGTTCCTCGGTGTCTACCTGCTGACGGGCGGAACTCCTGATCGAAGACAGCTCGTCCGAGGAGCGTTGTTGCGGTCAGGTCCGCTCACGTACCTGACCGGTCTGGAAGCTGCGCGGCGGCATGGTGTGCGACGAGTTCCTGATGACCAACGCATCCATGTCCTGGTGCCTCACGGGCGAGGCCTCGCGAGCCAGGGCCCTCTTCTCGTCGAGCGGACCAACCGGTCATGGTCAGGCACATTGCGCGACGGTTTCCCCGTGGTCGATCTCGCTCGTGCTCTGATCGACGCCGCGCGTCGAGAAGCTCGCTTCGACGTCGTGCGAGCGATGATCGCCGATGCTGTGCAGCGGCAACTGTGCTCCCCGAAGGCGTTGGCATCCGAGCTTCGGAACCTCCATCTCGGTGGCACCGCCCTACCCCGAGCAGTACTGGACGAGATATCGGACGGAGTCCGCTCCGCAGCTGAGGCTTGGGCACGATCGCTTGTCGGTCGCTCCTCGCTGCCGTCGCCCCTGCACAACGTGCTGATCCGCTCCTCACGTGGCCGACAACTCGCAATCGTGGACGGCTGGTGGGACGACGTGGGGCTGGCATGGCAGATCGACTCGAAAGAATTCCACATGTCTCCCGACGACTACGCCCACACGATGGCTCAGCATTCAGTTCTGTTGGCGCACGGCGTGATGACCGTGCACACCGTTCCGTCGCGACTCAAAGCCGACCCCAACGCCGTACTTGAAGAACTCGTCGGCGCATACCGTTCAGCTGCGACACGCCCGCGACCCAACGTCACGGCGACACTCTGGCGGCCCGTCTGACGGGAACGCGGGGGCCCCGCGTTCCCGTCAGGGGAACATAGGGCCCCCGCGTTCCCTGAGAGGCAGGGTCAGGGTGCCGCTACCGGATGCTGGTGACCATCCGCGAGTTCTGCTCGCAGCACAAGCGCGTCGACGCCG